>JAQCMZ010000181.1 GCA_028274825.1 Haloferacaceae archaeon | reverse complement strand
ACCTCCACGGACACAGCGAGTGTTGGGGTGTGAATTCCAGCCGACCGCAAACGCGGGAGCTCGAGGGGACTGACAGTCGCCTGCGTCCGTTTCTGGACGGCACGGACAACACGGTGAAGCCTCGGGGCTTGTCCCCGAGGGACTTCACGGCTCCAACCGCCTCCTGACACTCAGCGTTGAGGAATCTAGCCAGTTGATTCTGCCAACTGTTAGCGTGTGGGTCTGTTAGTGTCGCATTGACAACGTTGTCCTCATCTCCTCGAGTGAGCCCGTGACTTCCTCCCACGACTGAAGTCGTGGGCTTCCCCTCCGCTTACGCGTTATTCAATCGTTTGAATCACCGGGGGCAACGTTCTTGCGCTACTGCACAGTGCTCTGGTTTACGGGTGCCTCTTTGGTCGAATGACCATCGTGTTTCACCGTCCACGCATGGTCGTCCCACTCAAGCCATGGCACCAAAATTTGATGTCCACCCACCTTCGTGTTCTCTCCAGTAGCCGCGGGCCGAGCCATCGACCCACTTGTCTCTCTATCTATACTCTCCGCCGCGTGGTTTCCCGGGAAATTCGCCGACCCCGCAACATCCGAGTGACCCTCACGTCCACACCCATGGCATTGAAGCAAGTCCTCGCTCCGATGTACGTCTTTGCTCCCACACGCGGGGCACTGAGACGACGTACCCGCCTCTGACTTCTCGGTGACAGTTATATTGTACTCACACTCCAGTACGTCGCTCAAGCGGTCTCGAAAGCGTCCGTGCGCCCAGAACAGGTCCGTCTTCTCGGTCACGGTAGCAGACCAGTGTTTCCGTCGCACGTCGCCCAAAGCGCCGACGATGAGTTCAGACACGCCTCGCTCAAAGAGCCATTCACCGAGGTCGCGAATCAACGCGTCCATCGCGTGGTTGCGTTGCTCGCCGCGCTTGTGGTATGCGCGTCGAATCTGCTTGCTTGACCACTCGTCGTCGCCGAGTATGGATTGTCGCTCGGCGATTCGCTCGGTGTGAGCGTGGAACGTGTGGAACGCGGGTCTTCCGTGGGATAGGCAGTGGTCACCTTGGGTGGTCGTGACGGCGGCGAGATTGTTTGCACCGATGTCCACTGCTGCCACTACCTCTTCGCCGCTGCCGGTAGTGGCCAGTGTTGTGGGTTGAAGAGAGTCTCGTCGGCGTGGAGGGTTGTCTTTGTCGCCGACAGTTCTGTCTGCAGTGACCGTTTCGGTGTCTCTGTCGTACACGATTTCCAAGCGCCCTTGCTTGCCAGTCCAGCGGAGTTCGCCTGCAACTTCCAAGCGTAATCGGTCGTGGTATCCGAGTCCGTATTTCTCTTTGAGTTCCTTTCCCACGGGTATTTCGAGTCGGCTTCGCTCGCCGAGTTCGACAGTGTACTGTTCATTGCGGATAACGGTGCGTGGCGTTCGCTCGCCGTCTTCCTTCCGGTACCCAGGCGGACTTGGCCTATCTGTGACTGTTGATTTATCGGGGTCTCGGTATTTCGAGAGGACAGCGAAGTATGATTTCCACGGCTCCCAGTTCTTCTGCACGAGTTGCTGTGGCGTGCTGGAACTGAGGGTTTGGATGTATTTTTGACGGTATTCTTCTTGAGTTACCGTTCGTTTGATCATGGATGTTAACTCGCTGACGGGACGCGGTTGTCCGCGTTTTCGGTTGTCTCGAAGAGGGTTTGTCTACGGTCGTAGTTGAGTTGGTTGTTGCAGGCGGCTGACGCGTCCAACAGTTCGAGGAGGAGTAGCTCATCGCGGTGCGAGCGTGGTCTCAGCTCGAATGTGTCGGTTCGCGTCATTACCACCTATTACGAGATATGCCGTCATAACCGTTTCGAGTGGCGTCGAAGCAAATGGTTAATCTGATGGAAAACGTAGCTTCGCGCATGAATCGAGACCGGGCCAGTGGAGGCGAGTTTGAGCCTATCGTGTCCGATGATGACGTGTTGGAAGTGTTGAGTGGTGCTGATACTCCTGTATTGACGACGCAGATGATTGCGGACGAGTTGCCTGTGTCGAGACAGGCGGTGTATGAGCGATTGCGAAAGTTGCACGATTCAGAGGAAGTCGATCGGATGAAGGCTGGGTCGCGGGCTGTTGTATGGTGGGTTGCCGACGAGTCAGAGTAAGATGGGAATCACGGGGTGGAGGATTCTGTTGTTTGTGTAACTCTGCCTATCGCTTGGACCCACGACTGAAGTCGTGGGCTTCCGCTATCCTTGTGTCAGTCCACGCCTTGCTGCTGATGTAAGAGTTAATAGCCGGCCACAGTACGGTGGAATATGTACGGTGTCGTCACGCGAAACGAAGACGAACTGGACTGGGCGGAGTTCGACCGTCCGTTTTACGAGGTGAAAGACGTCACCGGCCGGTCGACCGAGCCGCAACCGGGGGCGACTAATATGGTTTCGTGTTTCGGGGACAACGCCGCGGCTGCCGATAACGAGGATCTCGTGCCCGTCGACGGCGACGGGAATCCGGCGACACGCGAACAGCCGTACTTCGATTGGTCATACGTCTGCCCGACTCACGAGCAGTACCGCGCGGGCATCCTCGAGATTATCGAAGACTGTGCGGACCGCCACGCGGATGTCCGACTCGACGACGTCGGATTCCCTCGCGAGGGGTACTGCCGGTGTGACCGCTGTGAGCGATTGTTCTCCGAGAGCGGGCTGTCTGACCGTGACGAGTGGCGAGAGTCGGTCATCACAGGGTTCGCTCGCGAGGCCGTCGACCGAATCCCAGGCCGCACCTCGCTCACGTTGTATCCCGATCCCCATCCAGGCCACCTATCGGCGCGATCAGGGCTGAATGTCGAGACGCTGGCAGGGATCGTCGACGAGTTTGTCGTCCCACTGTACGACATGGCGTACAGCACGACCTATTGGCTAGAGTCAATCGCGCGTGGATTCCGGTCGCGACTCGGCGGGGCACACGACCCGGACGGGACCGACCCGGACACGCCGTTCTCGATCGAACTGTACGCGGTCGAGGTCGACATCGACAATCTCGTCCACGCGACGGAGGTGGCCGACCGGTACGCGGATGACGTCTTCTACGGGTACGACGCTTCGAACGCGGCCGCCACAATCAGACGGGTCGGGGCCGACGAGCGAGACGGCCGTGAGTTCCGACCGGACTAACCCGGACACTCCAACAGGAACGGCGACAGCGAGAGCGTTGGTCAGTGTAAAAACGAGGCCTCTGATTTCGACATAGGGACAGCCATACCAGAGTGGAGACTCTCCGTCCGGATATTCAGCAGGCGCATGAACCCGGATGACTGACAGTAGCGACCCGCTGAAGCCTCTCAGTCGAGTCATAACAATGTACCAATGGCTCTTACCTGATATTGTCGCGGGGCGACGGACGCCGACCGTGACAGCTTACAACAATGCAACGACGCAACCTACTGCTCGGACTCGGAAGCGCGGCCGCGGGGTCGGCACTTCTGGGGTCTGGCGCAGTCGCAGAATTGACGGCAGAACGAGCCATCAACGTTCAAGTGGCACAGGACTCTCAGGCGCTGATCGCGCTCAAACCCACTCAGTCGACCTACAGTAATGAGTACTTTACCGGGGGTAATAACTCGGCACTGATCGATCTCGGCAATCCTAATTCCGATAATTCCGATTTCACCGATACTGGGATCAACTACGACTCGACGGCGTACTTCGACGACGTATTCGCGATCGAGAACCGGTCGGCGAGTGCGACGGACGTGACTATGCCTGTCAATACCGACGGGGACGGAGACGCCAGTGGTGCATTCGAGTCAGATGATCAGCTCAACGTCGAGCTGTACCAGGGCAACCGCTCCACGAGTGGGGCAATCGAGCTGATCAATGACGTTTCACCTCTTACCCTCAGTGTG
>JAQCMZ010000180.1 GCA_028274825.1 Haloferacaceae archaeon | reverse complement strand
CGGGACCGTTCCTGACGAGAGTCCCTGTCAGCCACTCTGGTAACGACCCCTCCAGCGGT
Source organism: Haloferacaceae archaeon (assembly GCA_028274825.1). Classification (GTDB taxonomy): domain Archaea; phylum Halobacteriota; class Halobacteria; order Halobacteriales; family Haloferacaceae; genus J07HR59. The sequence goes on along the minus strand of JAQCMZ010000180.1, from coordinate 2,921 downwards.
GCCTCCATGTCTACGTACTCGTTGGCCAGTGTGCGGAGACCCAGAGCATGGTCGTGTGTCATATCCATATCATGTGACGCCACTCCCCTAATACCGACGGTTTCGTCTCTGAGCGAGCGTGAGGACCCCTCCAATAGACCACTACGGTGACCGTCTCCGGCGGGTTTCTGACACACCATGCAGGTTCGGTGGTGACTGGACTGTCTCGTGTCCCGTTCTGTGAGTGGCCACGCACTGAGTAGTGCCGTAGTCCCAGTGTCTCTATCCCTGCAAATAGTATAAATCGATACACGTCCAATCACAGGTATGCTGCACGCTGAGGGACCGCTATTGAGCGTCGATGTCGGCGACCAGACGGCCACTCGAACCGATATTGATGACGTACTTGAGAAGTTCATCGGAGGACGTGCCGTCGCAACCGCGCTCGCCCATGACCGAATCCCGTTTGACGCTGACCCGTTCGGTCCGCAAAATCGCGCGTATCTGGCCACGGGCCCCCTACAACTGTCTCAAATGTCGTTCACAGGGCGGATGTCCATGACCGGCCTATCGCCGTTGACCGACGGGCTGGTGTCGACAAACGCTGGCGGTTATCTCTCCCAAAACTTCGCTGCCACTGGGAACTCCGTGTTAGAAATTGTCGGCGAAAGTGAAGACCTGCTTCTGATTCACATAACTGATGATGATGTCGAATTCGAATCGGTTCCGGAGTTAGAGGAAGCGACTGTGCCAGAGGTGTCGGACCACGTCGCGAAGAGCCGAGATCTCGGTGCCGAACACTGCATCGCTATCGGCCCCGCTGGAGAGAACCTTGTCCGGTATGCCTGTGTGATGACGTTTGACTCCCGAGCGTTCGGCCGGGGGGGTCTCGGCGCGATTCTCGGGGCGAAAAATGTCAAAGGTGTCACTTTCAGTGGCAAGTCGATCCCGGACGTCACGATCCCGAATCCACCGGCGATGGAAATCCACCGCGAGGCGGCCACCAGTGATGATCAGATGAAACGCCAGGGAACTACTGGTGGAACAGAATTCATCAACGACAACTTCGCGCTTCCCACCCGATACTTCCAGGAATACGAATTCGAAGCAGTCGATCAAATTGGCGGCGATGCTGTTGAGCACAAAAAGTATGAGAAAGGCGCCTGCTCCCAGTGCGCGTTCGCGTGTAAACTCCCCACCCGAGACGAGGAGACGGGACTTGAGACGGAAGGTCCAGAGTTTGAAACCGTCTACTCATTTGGGTCGAACCAGGGCGTTGATAACATCGTCGACATTATGAAAGCCAACAAGTTGTGCGATGAATTGGGTGTCGACACTATCTCAGCCGGTGTGACCGTCGGAGCATATCTCGCGAGCAGGGAAGAATTCGGAAACGCAGCCCTCGCGCAGGAACTGACCAAAAAAATCGCGTATCGCGATGGGGTCGGTGACCTACTTGCAGAGGGTGTCGCTCGCGCACACGAACAACTGGGTGTCGACAATTATACTGTCAAAGGCATGGAATTTGCAGCCCACGACGGGCGGGTGCTTCACGGCCAGGGACTTTCCTATGCCGTCGCCAACCGCGGTGCTGATCACATGTACGGTGGAATGCTCTCGCTTGAATACAGCGGTGAACTCAATCCCGATGGGACGCTAGGGAAAGCAGACCGCCTCGTCAAGGAAGAAAATCACAACGTGATCCGTGACTCGGCGATTGTCTGTGCATTCGCTGGTGACTACGTGACCGAAGACCGACTCGCACAGTTACTGGATACCAGCTACGACCAACTACTCGACATCGGGGCCGAAATTGTCGCCCGGGAACGCCATTTCAATAATCTGCGCGGAATGGACGAGACCGACGACCAACTCCCGTATGAAATCCCTGATCTCGACGCTGCGATTCAGGAATACTACGCGGCCCGTGGATGGAACACGGATGGAACGATTCCGGACAGCCAAATTGACTCGGTTGCCCCGCGCCCTACTGCCGACTGATATGACCGATCGCTTTGCCGTGGCAATTGGAGTGACCGACTCGGAACTTCGGGTTCTCGTTCAGGTGCCACCTGAAATCGACTCGGCATGGACTGATCCGGAGGCCTTCCAGTCTCTCGTCGAGACCATCGTCTGGGACCGATTAGACAAATCCCGCACTCTCGGAACTATCTCACAAACAGCCGAAACTGGCGAGAAAGTCTTTCTCGGAACCGTTACTGTTGAGCCTGATGAGACTGTCGTGGACACGTCACTGTCTCTCCCGGATAGCTCCTGAGCCCGTGTGGTCTATCAACTCCCACTCGACTGGAGGTGACTCGTCTGGTGTGCCTGTCGGATATTCCTCCGTCAGGGATTTGTCCATAGACTGTCGACTCTGACTGTGAGCCTGTTTCCGTCGGATGAGAGTGATGATGCGGATGTATTCCTGTCAGACTCGGGTCGAGACTTTGGCTCTGACTCTAATTCTGTATACGACGTGAGCCTCAGCCGAGTTCAGCAGGCAGCTCTCGAAACTGCGCGCACCGACCGTGATTCAGAGGCACTCGCATTCGCGGGTGCGCTTGAACCAGCCCGTCGCGCCACTGACGAGACCACAACGGTTGCTGTCGTCGCTGCCAGTGTGCTCGCGGAACATATTGCCAACTCCGCCCGTTCAGACTGGACCCATGGCCCGACAGCCAGGAGAGCCACCGCATCTCCGATGCCAGATTCTGTTGATACCGACTCTGACCCGCTCGCTGTCGGTGCAGCTCTCCTCGTTACTCGCGGAAGTGTCACGGCAGACGAAGCTGCCGCAATTGCCGGACTCCCCCCGAATATCATCCGCCGAACAGTCGATCATACACCTGAATGATCTACTGAATCGTACCGTTTTGACATCCTCTCCGCCCTGAAGGGCGAAGATTCCCACGGCACCGCGCCGCTGGATTGGGATGTTC
>JAQCMZ010000176.1 GCA_028274825.1 Haloferacaceae archaeon | reverse complement strand
GCGTGTCATATAATAGTTCTCAACATATATTATTCACAGCCTCAATCTCGAACAGAACCAATAGTTGACGAAACCACGGGGAGTAAACGCGAGTTTAGGCCTGTATAATCGTCAGGTAGAGGGCATGAGACGTATTCTATGACACGCTGCACCAGGCTTCTGCTCGCGACGGTCTCAGCGGTCACGAGACAGGATCTGGAGAACGACAACTCGCCCCGGACCGCCGCTGTCGACCGTTCTCGCTTGGACCGGGCACTCGACCATCGCGGCCACAGCCGCACCTAGTAGTGACACCAGAATCGCGCCATCTGCAGATGTCTGCCTTGCTCGGGGTTCCTCTAAGCGAATGTCCACGCTAGTTGAAGACGCCTCCGCGCGGCGCTCTTCGATGTCCCACTCAGAGACCAGGTTTTTTCGTCTGCAGAGTTCAAGCGCCTCATCGATAGCCTGGCGTGTCTGGGTCCGCGGAAGTGACCCGGTCGTCTGTTTAATTATCTCCCATCCGACCGTCGGGACAGCGACGCCAGCGCTGTCGTGATCCTGAAACGTCTCGGCGGCCAGCGGATTCGGCGGCGCAGCATCCTCCTGTGCTGCAGACGGGTACCAGCAGCGGACAGTCCCCGTCTCTGTCGGCGTGTACCACCCGCTGTTGTCGAGACGGAGTTCCCGCGTAATACCGTCCACGAGCTCCTGCCGCGCAGCTACCACCGCGTCTCGGTTAGACGAGGGCTGGTTCCGCATCGCGTAGTCGAACGAGACCAACAGCAAACAGACCGAAATCACGGCAATCAGGAGCCCACGTTGGTCGGTAAGAAGAATAGCAAGGATCGCCGACACTATCGAGACCAGGCCGAGTGGGACCTGCAGCGGCGAGATCGACCACTTCGGTCCTGCCTGAACAGACCGGTCGGACCGGCTCTCGGTCTCCTCGCTCATACTGGCACGGTGTACCAGTACACGGCGACGGTCGCGCCGAGTAGCGTCATCGCGACACCGACCGTGGCGGGCCAGACGGTTCCCGTGGTCCCGACGATAATCGCGATGGGAAGAGCAATCAGTATCGATCCAATCCACAGATACCGATTCGTTCGAGAGGTGCCGAACTCCGAGTCGACGAGCGGCGCCAGAGCGACGACAATCCCTCCGGCCACGGACAGTGGCGATAGGCTACTGGTCACGAGCACTGTGATCCCGGTCAGAAGCCCCACAGTCAGTGGGGTCGGCAGGCGTCGGTTTCCAGCGGCCAGCACGGCTCCGATGGCAAGCCCGCTGACCCCGAAGCTGACGACTGCGACAGTAGTCACCAAAGCCACGCCGGTAGTGACCGGAGATCGCTGGCAGATCTGGCCGAGCAACTGCCGATACTGTGCGCGGTTCATAAGGACCTGTCCTGATGACTCAGTTCGTACTCTGGAGATCGCTGCCCGTCGCCGCGACCGAGATCCGGGGGATGCAGCGGTCGCTCAGTCACCGATACATCGACGCCGGCTCCGACTGCCGTCTGCAGAGCCGCTACAGGGTCGCTCGTGTCGGGCATGGTCAATAGAGAAACCTGGAGTCTGTCAGGGTGTGACGCCGTTTCGATTCCGCTGGCGGTCCGCCTCGTCGTTTGAGTCCCGGTCACGAGCGAGACAGACGGTGTCCCCCCAGCCAAACGACGAGCCTGTCGGAAGGCTACCCTCACGGAATTGTTCTCGGTATCTGCCCGCTTGCGGAATTCCATCACCGTCTCGCCGATTTCTGTGCGTCGGCGCATGGGCCGTGCTCTGCCAGCCCCGTCCGGTGGCCTCGAAGACTCTCCCGAGTTCTCGGGCTCGTCTCGCACGACGCGCATTACATCACCGAACGTAATCTCCGGGTCCTGACCAGAGGAGCCGGTGTCGAACCAGAGCTTCCCCGACGGACGGACGACCCCGATAACGGCGTGAGTGGGGCCGCTGGCGTGGTCGAGATGTTCGCGACAAACGGTCACCCCAGCTTGCCATGCCGACCGTGAGAGACTCGGCAGATCGAGAAGCACCACCTGGGTAGGTGTAAGTTCGCGCGCGAACTCTCGGACGTGGAGCGTATTCCGCCGTGCAGACGCCTTCCAGTCTACGTGCGAGAACGGGTCGCCGGTGACGTATTCTCTGAGCCCGTCGTATTCGGTGCCTGATGCGTGCGATTCGGATTCACGATCACCGTCTGAACCGGACTCAGAGTTGGAATCAGGTCTGAGTCCGGGTTGTTCGGGGTTTGAGACACCTGCTCTGTGTCTGCTCTGCTCTGTCCGGTCGAGCTCATCGAGCGGAACCCCCGTATCGACCGTCGTGAGGTCTGCTGAACAGACAGAGTCTGGACTGTCCACACGCCCGCTGAGCTCGATTATGAGTCGACTGTCCCCAGATGCCGGTGTGAACTGGAGTTCCGTCGGAGGCGTCCCCGCCACGGTCTCAGTATTCGTCTCCGTCTGGACGGTGAGGACCGCGTCGATTTCATCCAGTGACTCTGAGTCCCCGGACAGGCTGACACGGACGGGCGACTCGGCAGTGGGTCCTTCTGACAGGGGCGTGATATCGACCTCGGTGCGTGCCGTGAACTCCCGGAGGTGGAAAGTGACCGTGTACAGTTCACCGAGCAGGAACAGGCCGAGTGACCCGGCACCGGCGAGCACAATGGCGTTGTTCGAGAGCCAACTCAACAGGAGCGCCCCTGCCGCCGCTCCAGCGAGCAAATATCCCCGTCGGTGGACATCGAGTCTGAGCCGCAAGGGGCGTGCAGAGAGTGTCACACGCGGATTCACTGGCGCTCACCGTCACTGTCGGGCTGGATTGTGACAACCAGTCGCACCTCCCGGTACGGCTCCGAGAGGCTCGCCGGAGGCTCTGACACATCCGCCGTTGAGGACCGATAGAGTCGCATCTTGAATCGTGCCTCACCAGGGGTCTGTGGAGCAGAGAGAGTTGGTCGGAGGCGCGCGGGTTCGCCGTCGAGGAGCCTGACAGTCTCGGTGCTCAGTACCACCGACTCGCTGTTCTCCCCTTCACGCGTCACGACCAGCGTGTACTCCGTGGCGGCCTGCTCTTCGTTGCGGATCGTCACGACCACTGACGCTGTCTCTCCGGGTTCGAGTGTCTCTGGGTACGTATCAGCACTGAGTTGGCCGCGCTCAGTCTCGGTGAGCAGACTGAGTTCTGTGTAACTCTGCTGCGCGGGCGATATCGTCATCAGACCGATGAACAACACCGCTGCGACGCCGACCATCACCCACTGCTGTTGCGCGTCAGTGTCCACGACATCCGACAGTGCCGGCCGTGGTAGCCGAGCAGTCACCTGCCGCGTCGATTCTGACGCGTCGTTCGCCCTCGAATGAGTCGGCTCCCGAGGGGTGTCGAGTGCCAGAATCAAGGACCCGCCGAGGACCGCTCCCGTCGACACCACGAGAACGGTGAGGATCTGGTCGAAGGTGATTCTCCCCGTGAGTTCGTTCAGCGCGAGCCCCACCAGCCCGACAATCGCCGGCGACGCGCCGATGGACAGCGCCAGCCGGGTTCGTCGCGGGACTGTTTTGTCTGTGTGCCCGCGCACGCACGAGAAAATGAAAGTCTGGAGAGCATATCCCGGAATGAAAAACACCAGCAACGCGCCTGCAGCGAGACGCAGTATTGACCCTCGGAGGACCGGCTGAATCGTGATGAGGGCCGCGAGCCCCGTCACGACAAGGGCGGCGGCTCGCCAGTATATCTGCTCACGCGGTCCGTACATTCTCACCCCCCACCGTCGGTCGCCGCTCGTGAGTCAGCCGGTGACATCGACGGGGCTGCGGGGGCTCCCGTCACCTCCAGTGTCTCGTCCAGTACACTCCTCGCGGTCGCGACATCACCCGGCCGGGCCTGATCGATTGTGATCCGGTGGCAGAGCGCGTCGATGGCCACCTCACTCACGTCTTCGGGGAGGACGTACGTCCGCTGCTCGAGTGCAGCGTGGACTTTCGCGGCTCGTTGCAGCTCGATGAGGGCACGCGGCGAGGGGCTGTTCGAAACACGCTCGTTTGTCTCGAGCGCTCGGTGAATCTCGATGATATACTGTTTGACCGGGGCGGAGACGTGGACAGCATCGATGAGTTGCCGGGCGCTGCGCACCTCCTGCAGCGACAGCCGCGGATCGGGGGTCCCTCCGGACTGGCTTTCGTCTGCCGACTCACGCTTGTCGGCCGTAGTGAGAATCTCCTGGAGTGCGTCCGTCTCGGTCGGTGTCGATACCGTGATGTGGAACATGAAGCGGTCGAGTTGAGAGTCGGGTAACTGGTAGGTACCGGCCATCTCCAGTGGATTCCGCGTTGCAACCACGAAAAACGGGCTCGGCAGGGAGTACGTCTCACCGTCGGTTGAAACACGACCCTCCTCCATCGCCTCGAGAAGTGCTGCCTGGGCTTTGGGCATCGCGCGGTTGATCTCGTCTGCGATAACAACCTGGCTAAATACAGGGCCTCGCCGAAACTCGAAACTCCCAGCCTGTTGGTCGTAGATCTGTGTACCGATGATGTCGGCGGGGAGGATGTCGGGCGTGAGTTGGATCCGGTTCCTCGGCAGTCCAGCCGCGGCAGCGACCTGGCTGGCGATTGTTGTCTTGGCCACACCTGCCGGGCCCTCAAGCAGCACGTGTCCGCCGGCGAGGAGCGCTATCGTCAGCTGCCTGACGACCGCCGTCTGGCCGACAATCGTCTCTCCGACGGCCGCCTGGACCTGTTCGTGGAGCGTAGCTGGGGAGACGACAGGCGAATTTTGGGGGTGCTCGTCGGACATTGATGTATACTAATTCTGCTTACGAGCAGTGCGGTTACGTATGACCCGTCACTCGGCGGTAGCCACCTGCGGTCACTTCCAGGTAATGTGGAGTGTCTGATCGGTTGACTGGGGGCTCTTCACGCGTTGGTACAGCACAACACAGAGCCAGACGCCGATTGCTCCGACACCACAAAATAACGGAATCCCGAGACCCGTCCCCAGTGGTGTCTTGAGCGCGAGACGGAGCCGTGAGATGGGGGCGAATCTCGCCGTCTGTGGATACACGACCAGCGCGTCGTCGGTCGTCAGCGTGCCTGCGAGTCGCCGGGTTTGTCTGACCTGCCACTGGCCGTTCGTGAGCACACTCGCGTCACCGACGAGGATGACGCGACCAGCGCCGACCGACTCGCTCACGGCGACCGGATAGCTGCCCCGGGGTTCGGCCGCGTCGATCCGGCCATCGGCGTTAAGATCCCGTCCTGCCCGTGGTGTCCACGCCAAAACGGTTCGAGACGTGTTGTCCCGGTTGGCTGCGACACCGAGGGGCTTTGCGGCGTTAACCTGGACGGCAGTAAATCTGAGGCTTGCCGTTCCGCTGCCAATCACACTGAACTGGGCTGGTGTGCCCGACTGGGACTGATTCGCGGTCGTACGCAGATAGCCATCCCCAACCCGACTCGCAAGACCGAGCGCTGCGAAGAGCCGATTCGACCGCTCGTCTTCGGTAAGGAAAATGACGGTCCCGCCGTCGTCGAGATACCCACGAAGTGCGGTGACATCGGCCGTATTCACGGCACTCCCACCGGCAAGAATGATCGCCGTCTCTGGTGTTGGTTCTCTGTTGAGTGCGGTATAGGAGACGACGACAGACCCATCAGCTGCCTCGACGAGCCGACTCGTTCCCTGCTCGCCGTGGTTGTACGGGTCGAGTGGGGCGTCAGTCGTGGTCACCGTCCCGACAAGGACGACAAGTAGGAGACAGCATATCCCGACAGCGAGGAGGGCAACCCACATCTGAGTGCGGTAGCGGCTCACGCTATCACTCCGGACTCACGGACGACTCGAGCGCCTTCAACGAGCAACACGAGAGCGACAACAACCCCGGCTACCTGGATCACCCTCCAGATCCGCTGCCGCCGCGCAGACACGGCCGCAGACGGGAGCAGTGCCTCTGTCACAATCGCGCTCACCACGTACACCACCAGCATGTACACCGAGTACGACTCGACTCCCCCAGCAGTTAGCGTGACGACCGCGAGACTCGTCACGGACAACTGAGCGAACAAGAATGACTCCCCTGACGCGGTGTATCGCTCGCGCTGTAGTATCGAGCCCACGTCTACACTGATAGACGGCATTGTTTGTCTCAACCGTTGGGTTTCTTCGACGTAACGCGGACCGATGAACTTCAGCCGACGGCCAGTGTATGCCCTCAGCTATTCAGTTACCATTGTGCGCAGTCGAACATCTCGACTCCCCGATATCAGTGGATTCCTGTGTGATACAGCGAGCGCCGTCAGCCAGCATAGACTGACTGGGCTTGCAGAGCCAGCCCGTGGTGTCTCTGATAAACTGCTCCAACAGGGCTCTTGGATCGCTTCCCCAGTCAAGTCGGTCTATGATACTGGGTGGGGTGTGCTGATCGTCCTCGATGGCTGTCGATATGGCCTCTTTGCGGCGTCGGGAATCGAGTGTCATACCGAATACGACTTCATCACCCGCGGCTCACTCACCACGAGTCAGACCCTGCGACTGAATCCGCGTTCCAAACCCCGGCTGGAGGCACTCGGGGATCGGTGATTGCTGATGAGCGAACGACACACACACGCGGACACGGCACCGTTCGACGGTCACCACGTCTGCTTGATAACGAATCTCTATCCGCCCGAGACGATCGGCGGGGCCGAAATCCACGTCAGGACGATTGCCGAGGGGCTCGTCGACCGCGACTACGAGGTGTCGGTCATCACGACGGCCAGCAGAACAGATGCCCGAGCTGGCAATGGCCCCTTCCGGGAGGAACAAAACGGTGTCACCGTTCATCGGTTCACGCCGTGGAACCTCTACACGCCCTACGATTATCGCGACCAGCCCGTATGGAAGAAGCCGGTGATGCATCTCATTGACCTTTGGAACCCACAGGTCGGGCGAACGGTGGACGGGTTGCTTACCGAACTTGACCCTGACCTGATACACCCACACGACTTTGGCGGTCTCTCGCCTGCCATCTTCCGGGCAGCGGCCACACACGCCCCGATCGTCCACACACTCCATGATTATCGGCTACTTCACGTCGACCCTGGCATGTTCGTCGGGGGCAAACAACGGGAACTCAGCGGCCTAATGTGGCCGTTTCGAGCATACAATCGGCGGACTGTCGAACCGTACCTCGACCGGGTATTGGCTCCCTCGGAGTTTATGATCGACGAGCACGAGTCCGCCGGGTTCTTCACGGACGTGCCGACGGCCGTCCTCAGACTCGGTGTGGAAATCGACGACCGCGCGACACCAGGGGCGGTGGCTGAACCGCCGCGGCTTCTCTATGTCGGGCAGGTGGCTCACCACAAGGGTGTGGACCTTCTGCTGGAGGCAGCGAAATCCCTCGAAATGGACGTTCGGGTGGATATCGTCGGGCGAGGGGAGGCCCGAGAAGAGCTGGAAGCCCAGGCGGCGGGAGACGAACAGGTGCGATTTCACGGCTTCGTGAGCGAGGCCA
>JAQCMZ010000166.1 GCA_028274825.1 Haloferacaceae archaeon | reverse complement strand
GAGGAAGCCGCGAAAGAGATCTGGTGGCTCGTGAACTCGTGTTCGCCCCCGCGCAGCGGGGGCCAACACCTCGTACTCCCGCAGAAACGTGAACACAAGATGCTCGAACAGCGATACTGTCTCGGTAGCCGCGACATTCAAGAAGTCGTCTACCGAATCCACATCTTGCAGGGTTGCGGTTGTGCTGGACACACTTTCCGCACCCTGCTGCTTCGTGCGTGACGCTTTCTATGACAGGCTCTGATACGGGTGCTGTCACGAGGTCACAGTCTCGAGTGGTAACCCGATCGGCAGTATATCTCCCAGTGTGAACGCTTGAGACCGTGACCAGTATTTCTCTGCTGAGTGCGTCCCGAAAGGGCTTTGCCGACTTCACTGAAAGTGGCGATTATGGTAGATCTCTGGCAGGAGTTGGAGACTGGACCGAATCCACCCGAAGAAATCTACGCTGTCGTTGAGTGTCTCAAGGGCGAGCGCAACAAGTACGAATACGATAAAGACATCCCTGGTGTCGTTCTCGACCGCGTGCTCCACTCGAATGTCCATTATCCGTCCGACTACGGCTTCATCCCGCAGTCTTACTATGACGATGACGACCCCTTCGACGTGCTGGTACTCGTGGAAGATCAGACGTTTCCTGGCTGTGTGATCGAGGCTCGACCTGTCGCGCTCATGAAGATGGACGATGATGGCGAACAGGACGACAAGGTCATTGCGGTTCCGACTGAGGATCCGCGCTTGGATCATATCCAAAACCTAGCGGATATCCCTCAACAGGAAATCGACGAGATCGACGAATTCTTCTCCACCTACAAAAACCTCGAGGAAGGAAAAGAGGTCGAAACTCTCGGCTGGGAAGACCGCTCGGCAGCCCACGATGCAATCTCTCACGCGCAGCAACTCTACGAAGAGAAATTCTGATCTGCTGACTGAGTCGACCGCGATCGATCCGGGTCTATGCCTGCTATCTGATAGATGAGCGTCGAACTTTTCGACGTATAACTCGGACACATACCACTCGAAAATTTCATGAGTTATGCCTATGGATAATGTTTAGTGTTCGAGCACCGTAATATACTCTGTATGGCAGCACGAACTCCATCATTTGGCATCAACCACCTGACGGTTATTCCCGAGAATTTTGACGCTGAATCCGAGTCTGACGCTGATGTTGACGCCGACGCCGACACCAAGACCGATTGAGATGCTCGCCCGCCCGAAGACATCCTCTGTCAGTGCCTCCTGTGTGAATTGTTTTCAGGTCTGACTCCGACACGGTCTCCCTGTCGAGACGTTTCCAGTCATATCGTGGGACACGGTAATCGAATAGTGTAGTCTCTCGCAGACACGCCGCGAGGCTCCGCCGTGTTGAACTGCACGGCACCACAGGCGAGTGTTGTCCCGTCGACCGTCTCCGTAAGGAGTCGGCTGAAATCCACGTCCGAACACACAGTGCGTCCTGACTGGTCGCTCCACCACGACCCACCGGCCCACCGACCCCTGTCACATTACTCCACTGTCGGGATGAGGGTGAGAGGGGATACAGATTCACTGTTACATGACCAGCGACGGAATTGAGCGTGTCAACTCCCGTTTATAATTATGAAAGATGCAAGGGTGAACTACCCCGCCCTGCTCGGCCAGACGGCCTCGCTAACGGCGGGGCTTCCTGCTTCCAGGAGCACTTTGCAGACACCGAATCGGTGTCCGTAGGGAGCGCAGTCTCCACAGGCGTTCCTTTGGAGTGTCCCACTCCTCGCTGCTCGATGGGGTGATTCCGTGGGACAGCGCACGCTTCTTGTCGCGTGTGACCGCCGTCCGTGTCTGTCAGCTTCGCAAGGAGCGAGTCGTTCCGAATGGAACGACGAGCGAGTCGAAGCCGGCAGGTCAGAACGCTCATTGTAATCCTTCAGCCGGCGTTCGACAAGATAAGTGCTTGCGTGGGTCTGTGAGCCTGCCGACGCACAGTGTCCGACCAGATGATGACGGCGCTGTATCCCCTCGCTACTGCGCTCCTTGTCCGCTGGCGCGGACTGCGGTGCTCCTTGAGCGAGGGGGCTTAGCGCCTGTACTCAGCTAAAACCCCGCCCTTCAGGGCGGGGATACAGCCGACAATACCTCCACTAACCACGTTTGATGGCACTGGTGGATATTCCACGCCCGGTCGTTAATTTCAATATACATTCTCTGTGACATCCTCCCGCGCGTAAATGCGCGGGCCTCCCACCCGGTGTTGGCCAGGCAGGTCGATCCTGAAGATTGGGAGTTTCAGGGTTGCTGGACAGTCACCCAGTGGTTCTGCTACGAAGCCGTTACTCGTCCCCTGGAGAAGGGATTCGAGTTACCTGCTTATGTACCGACTGTCGGCGTGGTCGGCTTCCCTTGTGATTTCGGCTGGAGGCCGTGGCAAACACCGAGTCAACTGCCAGTTGTCCACGCACGAGACTGTGTGTGGCATATCATGTGAAGAATTGTCGGATTCATCTGGTGGCTCAAGCCACCAGTATTCTGTTTGGACCTCTCTAACAGGTTATGAATACAGTTCGATGCTGGAGGCAACCCGTACCTATCGAGCAAAAATCGTCAACCACTCTCAAGTGAGTGACGACCTCAACCAGCGTGGGTTCTCTGCGTCCAAACTGTGGAACGTCGCCCGATACGACACGCAAGGTCGGTGGGACGAAGACGGAGAAATCCCCGACGACGGCGAACTCAAATCCGAACTCACGGAACACGAACGATACAGTGACCTGCATTCTCAGTCAACTCAGCGAGTTCTCGAAGAGCTTGCTGAGCCGTTCACCAGTTGGGACAAACCACGCCAACGCGGAGACGAGAACGCCAACCCACCCGGCTACCGTAAACACGGCGACGAACACCCACGCTCCACCGTAACGTGGAAGCAGAAGGGCATCAAGCACGATTCCACGCACAACAAACTCCGGCTGAGCAAGGGCTTCAACCTGAAGACCCACCGCTCGGATTTCATCCTCTGTGAGTACGAAACACGGCCAGACGTGACCGTGGAGAACAGCCAGCAAGTGCGAGCCGTCTGGAACGGCGACCGCTGGGAACTCCACCTCGTCTGCACGGTCGAGATACCTGTCAAGGACGCGCCGGGAGACAACACGGCGGGTATCGACCTCGGCATCAAGAACTACCTCGCCATCGCCTCCGATGATGGCGATGCCGAGTTGTATCGGGGAACGTCCTGAAACAGGACAAGCACTACTTCACCCGTGACGAGTCCGACACAGAAGGGGAGAACGGGCCGTCGCGCCGTGCGCTCCGTGCCCGTCAGAAGTTGTCCCGACGGAAAGACCACTTCCTGCACGCCCTCGCCAAACACATGATTGAGCAGTGCATCGACCATGAGGTCGGTCGCATCGCCACCGGTGACTGAGCGATATTCGAGACGACGAGAACGGCGAGTCTCGAAACTGGGGCAAGCGTGGGAACAAGAAACTCCATGGGAGTTTGACCGCTTCACCCGCTTGCTCGAATACAAGGCCGAGGAACACGGCATCCTCGTTGACCGAAAGAGCGAGCGGGGCACGAGCAAGACATGTTCGTGTTGTGGTCGGAAGCGTGATTCAACCCGCGTGGAGCGTGGGTTGTACGGTTGTGAGTCGTGCGGTGTGATGATGAATACAGACGTGAACGGTGCGGTGAACATTCGCAGACAGATAACTCAGAATCCTCCGACGGAGAATATGAGTGACGGTCGTTTGGCACGGCCAGTAGCTTTCCTGTTCAATCAAACCTCTGAGTCGTTCCGCCCGAGAGAACAGGCAAGTTGCGAATCTTAATATCCCAACGCTCGGGAATCCTCGCCGATGGGCGGGGAGGATGTCAAACTCAGGTGTGTCTGTGACCGGCCACCGCGCACGCTTTTGCGGGGCAAATCAAACGGTGAGGTATGGATACTGAGATTCTCGTCGCGGGCGAGTGTCTTGTCGATTTCATCCCGTCTCACCGGGGTCGGCTCTCGACAGTCGACCAATTCCGAAAGAGACCGGGTGGCGCACCGGCCAATGTCGCAGTCCGACTGGCCGGACTCGGCACTCCACCGCTTTTGTGGACGAGACTCGGCTGTGGGCCTTTCGGCCGGGTTCTCGAGCAGACACTTGAGGAACACAATCTCCCTTCGGAATTCATTATCCGCGACGAGACAGCAAAGTCGACGCTGGCGTTCGTCTCACAGAGTTCCGACGACGATCGATTCAGTTTCTATCGCGAAGAGACTGCGGACACCCGATTCAGGCCGGGAGTGGTTCCTGACGAGACACTCGCGGCGATATCGTGGGTCTCCGTTGGTGGGGTATGTCTCACCGCCGATCCGTCGCGGGAGGCGATGCTGGATCTCATGGGACGGGCACGGGACCACGACTGTCGGACGGTATTCGACCCGAACGCTCGTCCAGAACTGTGGGATGGTGGATTTCCGGAGGCGTTCGACGAGGCGTGTTCACACGCCGCGGTAGTCAAGGCCACTCCTGAGGACCTCCGCGAGGCCAGTATCGACGGCTCGCCGGAAGACCAACTTGAGGCTGTAGTAAACCGGGGTCCGGACACGGCTGTATTGACACTCGGTGAAGACGGTGTTATTGCCCAGACTACGCAATCCTCGCCGTGGGGTACACGTCATGCTGAACACGACGGGTACACTGTTGATGCAGTTGACCCGACCGGCGCGGGCGATGCATTCACCGCAGGACTGATTCGAGCAATGGCTGATGGCCGCTCACTGGCTGACTCGCTCGCCTTCGCCAACGCAGTCGCTGCCGTCGTCACGACCAGTGATGGGGCTATGAGTGCGTCCGTCGATTTAGATCGCGTCACGCGTCTTGTCGAGTGATGACGATACGCCGATCCCCCAGCCGTTAACTGTGCTAATGCGTCACTAACTGTGAATAAGACTCCAGAATTCACGCGGATTCAAGATTCGCGTGTAATTGACTCTCGAGTGAGTTGAGTGCAGATGCCACACCGGATGACGGCCTGAGAGACCCAATGTGGTCGCCCCGGGATTCCGTGTCTGTCGGCTCTGTTTCCGACATCAATCAACTGCCAGCAACGAGATACACTGCGGCGAAGGCAAAGCCGACGCCCAGAGCCCGCCGAAGAGTGAGCGATTCGCCAAGCACGAACACTCCAATTGCCGAGGAAAACACGATGAACATCCCGAACACCGGTGTGACGACGCTCACAGGCCCAAGCGCGATTGAGTGGTAATACGCGAGAATCCCGACTCCGAGAAATGCGCCTGCCGCGATTACATATCCCATTTTCGGCGATATCAGATGCTTCACGGAAGCATCTCCCGTATACAGGATAATCCCGGCAGCAATCGTCACGAGGACGACGTTCGAGACGAGTGTCGCGAGATGGCTCGGGATGGCATTTGTCCCGGACGTGGCGACACGCATCAGCGGCGGCACCATCGTATATGCCCCGGCCGCCAGAAGGGCATACGGCAGATACGGTTGCATAGTGTGGTTACTGTTGACGGGTGGCAAAGGCCGTTGATGGCGGCACACACCGCCGGTATCCTGAATCTCTCTCCCTCCCTGAGGTGGTGGGCGTCCGCTCGGTATCAGTCGAGTTCCGGAAAGAATCGCCCGTGGAAATCGAACGGGACCGCGTGTGGAAGCGTCGCGACCGCCTGTTCGGTCATCTCTTGGCCATCAAGAACGAATAGTCGCGACCGGCCAGCATCGTGATCTAATCCGACGGTAAAAACGATCCCGTCATCCTCGTCGTTACCCCCGTCAGAGTCGTCATCGGCGGGGTGAGGGACGAACACGGGTTCGCTGAACTGCGTCGCAGGGTGAGAAAACGTCTTGACACGCCCGGTCTCGACATCGATTTTCAGCACCTGTCGCGGCCACTCTGTCATAGGCTGGTCAGTCCCCTGAGCGTACACGTATCGATGCTGGTTGAGCCACTGTGCCGACGAAACAGTCGGCAGCGAAGTCCCTCCACCGTATAGCTCCGTCCGATTGATCTCCGCTTGCCCCTCCGGGTCGGTGATCGTGAACCGGTCGAGTGTTCCGGCCTGTTCGCCTAAGGCGCCGTCACGGAGCTCGGATAACGCGAGCGATCCGATCCCCTGGGGGTCCGGCACCGTCTCGAGATCGATAATCACCTCTGTCGTCCCCTCACCGGTCTGTTCGTACGCGTTCACGTGGTGAAACCCGAAACACGCCTCTGTCACCGGCTCGGAAACGACGGTTCCACTCTCTCGGTCAATCACCACGAACCGAGTCCCCTCGTCAGGTCGCCACTCGAAGTTATCGATGAACGGCCCCTGACGGCCGGGTTTGAAGAAGGTCAGCGGATTCACATCGAAGGGGAACTCCGTGATGATCGCGTAACTGGGTGTGAGCGCGAAACTGTGGAGATACGACGGCCGGTCCACTGAAACAGACGCGATATGGCGCCGCTGGCCGGGGTCAAGCAGTTCGTGGACATGGTACTGCGAGGGGCGTCCGAATTCGGTTTCGAGATTGATTAGCGTCCCCGTCTCTGGATCTCGCTTCATGTGGGCACACGAGATTTGCCCGCTCGGCTCATCACCCTCGTACTGCACGTGTCTCTCGGTCATCAGCGTCTCAGGGTCGAATTCGACCCATCGGGGCGTTTCAGTGAATGCGAGATAGCTGTCGCCGATCCGCTCTGTGATGACGTTCGTATTGTCGTACGGATCACTGAGCAAGGCTCCGGCCAGTCGCTCACGGAGTGTTGACTCACCGGTGGCGAATCCCCCGTCGGGTCGCCCGGTTAGGGCACTGGTGTATGCGTCTGTCCGAAGAAAGCGATTCGTGTAGGTGATGGTGTTTGCCTCGCCACTGAACCCAAACCGGTACAACATCGCCAACCCGTCGAACCAGTGGTCGACTTCGGTCTCTGCGAATCCGAACGCTCCCGGCCCGTTCCGGATCAGCGCCCCATCTACCCAGTCTGGCAGCGTCCCCTCGACCGGGAGCTCAGCGCGGACCTCTTCTCGAAGCGAGTGAAACCCCAACCGTGCCTTCTCGGCGGTAACCTGTGTCTCGCCGTTCGCGTCAGCCATACTCCCGTTAACGGGCGACGCATCACTAAACCTCCGACAGTCTGACGCCGACAGTCGGGGCAGCCTCGAGATTCGAAACGCACTCGACTGCACGGTCTGAGTGTCTGGTATGAATGACCCTGACGTGTTCGTGGCTGAGTATCTCGACCACTACGACCAGACACAGGGAGTGTCGCCGGAGCGACTCGAATCTTACGGCGAGACTTACCGCGCCCAGACGTATCTTACTCGTGATCAACTGTACGAGATTGCGTACGAATCCTCGACGCGAAGCGCCTATCACGTCCAGAACAATCCTGAACAGCGCTGCCGTGAGATCACTCGAGACGCGCGGGTCGTCACCAGTGACTTCTCGCAGATCCACCTTCTGAGCGGTCTCCACGGATTCAAGGCTGCGACGGCCTCGTGTGTCTTGGCAGCACTCGACGGGAGCCGTCACGCCGTCGTCGACACCCGGGTGTGGGCCTCGCTGGAACGACTCGGATTCTTCGAGAGCCGCAAGGAGACGTTCGACGCAGCCGATTACGTTCGGATGATGACCCCGATCCGAGACATCGCGGCGAGAACGGACTACTCCCCCGTCGATGTCGGATTCGCTCTGTTCGCGTATGATGAATCCGCACGAGACGGAACACTTCACTGAGTCTCGATGTATAGTCACCGACACCGGTGTGAGTACTCGCCTTACCACTGTTCTGTCTCAGTCTGGGCTAGTAGTCACCCGACATGTGCAGTTGGTCGAACGGATCACAGAGCGTGACGAAATCCTCCCGCAAGACAGCCCTATCGTACAGAGTCGTGACCTGCACGGACCGGGCTAGAGTATGTCAGTATATGCTTGCTCGGCGCGGGTCAGTCAGGATGGCAGCAACCACTGTGGTATCAGGATATCGGCCACCGTTGTATTAGATTCGGCGTCTCAACAGAGAATACCGCAGACACTCGCCCGCTCACAGACACCAATGTCCCGGCGCTCAGTCTTGAGACCGCTGTTGAACTTCCTCTTTCTGATTGTCTTCCTCGGCCCGTTTCTCGCTGCTGTGTGACTGCCACAGACGGACCCATTCGGCCAACGGTCCCCGCATCCCATCAACTGAGACGCGAATGGTTCCGTCTACCCGCCAGACAGCGTGATCAGCATCTCGCCCGGCCTGTGACGGAATCTCGACGGTCATCTCATCACAGATTAGTGAGACCCGTTCGTCACGGTCAACCCCTTCGTCGATGATCTCCCCTGCGATGTCTAGCCACGTTTTCGGTCCCGATTCGACCGGAGAGAGTGGGTCGCTCATACCGAATGGCTACAGACGGCGGAGCGCAGCGGTGATAACGCCTCCCGGTGCGAGCGATGCGCCGTCACCGAACAGTTGACGGCCGATGAGCCCGCCTCGTGCGTCAGGATCGATCCGAGCGACCGTGGACCGCCGAATCTGGACTTCAATGCTGAGTTCGACCGTATCGAGACCCGCAGTGATTAACTCCGTTTCCACTCCAGGTGACTCGAGAAGCGATCTGGCGGCCAATGCTGCCCGGAACGACGGTGCATCAACAATTAGCCGATCGCCCTCTGTGAAGACAGACAGCTCTTCATCCCCGCTGGTGAGCTGGAGTTCGACACTGAATGTGGGTGTAGTCACTCTTCCTCGGTCGTGACGTGGATCGTCCCGTCGACCCGCCAGCGAGCGTGGTCCGCGTCGCCCCCGACTTTACTCGGCACGTCGACTTCCATGTCCTCGAAGTCGTAAGTGATCTGTGCGCCGCGACCAGTGAGCATGTCGTAAAGACCGATCGCTAATTCTGGCCACGTCCGTGTCTCGTCAACCCGGGTTTCAAAGTCTTCCTCGATTTCTTGGCTCATTCCAGTTCGCCTATCGGTGTCGGCTGTCTTAACGATTACCACGCGAAAGCGAGACTCGTCACTATTTGTCATGCTGATGTTTGTGTCTTTCAGTTCGGAGTAAAGCGCCGCTAAGAGTGTCTGTCGCGGTGTGTACACACGCCGAGGCTGGTTCGAAAGATTATATACCGTGGTCAGGTACGAATCGATATGAGTGACGAAAACGCCGATTCTGAACCTCCGGTCCAGCTCGGTGAAGGCCCTGATGTCGAGGGTGCACCTGTCGCCCGAGTGGCAGCCCGACTCACCTGGCCTGCCCCACAGAGTGATATCCTCAACCAGGAGGGAGACGTCACGATACGGACGCCAGCCGGTCCACAGACTCTCTCTTCGGTTCTTGAACAGACCGATACGGAATACTTTGATACCCGCGACTCGTTTCTCGAGGCCGTCAATTCGGTGATTGGAGTCGGCCCGGTCGACACTGTTTGATTCACACTACAATCCGCGCTGTCTTGACCTGGAGATAGTACTCAACGGAATCTCTTGGTGAACTGAGACGAGTAGGCAGCCGAAGAACGCGTCTCTCCTGTCGCTGCCATCCAAATTGACATCCTCCTCCGCGTAACCGCGGCCGAATCCTGAGTGGTGGAGATTGCAGGGTGACAGTCTCACCGAGCATCCAGTCGGTGAGAATCCGTCGGGATGCTCGTGATCTGGGGTGGGAGGG
>JAQCMZ010000165.1 GCA_028274825.1 Haloferacaceae archaeon | reverse complement strand
ACGTGTGACAGAGCGCCTTCGGTTCCTTCCCGAGGTGCCCGTGTGGTCGACCCTCGATTGGCCCCCCATCGGCCTGTTCACTCATCGCGGTCACCGTCCTCCAGCGCTGCTGTGATTTCCGCGAAACGGTCCCGCAGCGCTGCTGCCTGTTCGGTGTCGATCAAGAGCGCGAGGTCGCCGTTCGGGCTGAGTGTAGCTTCAGATATGGTCTCACTAGTTTACCGGCTCAACTGGGTAGAGCTGGCGTAGTTTGATATGAGCGTCATCGGTAGTGAATTGCCAGTCAATAGGCCGATCAACCGCATTGTGTCGCTTCTCCCACGCAGCGACCTCCGCTCGGAGGGTCGCTGCGTCAAGGATGCGCCGATCAAGGCACTGGCGTTTGAGGATGCCAATCGCAATTTCAGCCATGTTCAGCCAGCTGCCTCGCTTCGGAGTATAGTGAAATTCGAATCGATCAAGATACGCTTTCGCTTGCTCCGGTGGGAAGAAGTCGTAGAAGGCAGCCGGTTTGTGCGTGTTGAGCTGATCCATCACAACCCGGATGCAGTCCGCATCCGGGTAGTGAACATCAGCCAATTCGACCATCCGATCGATCCACTCTGTCGTGCGCCGTCGCTCTGTTACTTCGACAGCTACCCAACCGGTTAACGGTTCAGAGGTGATGTGGAGTCGCTGTTTCCCGTTCCGCTCGTAACGATGATCCACCCGAGCGACCGCTCCCGGTTCGGCCGGGAGCGGATCGCGTTCATGCCCACGGAGTGCCTTGCTAGACTCGTCAAAACAAATGACTGGACGGGTTTCGTCGTACGGTTCGTGGTAAAGTGCGAGGACATCTTCCATGTGATAGACGAAGACAGCGTCCTGCTTGGGTGGAATTTCCCAGTAGCTAGAGAGATGCGGTTTTAGGGCGTTTTTTTAGACGCTGTCGGACGGTTTCGTGAGAGATCGACTCGAAGTCGATCTCGTCAAGCATTACGAGTTCATCAGCGAGGAGATGGAGTGTCCAACGAGAATGTCCTTCTGGTGGTTCGCTGCAGGCAAGTTTGAGTAATCGTGCTTCGGCGTCGCCATCGAGTTTCACGTCGTATTCTCGGTCGGGCTTGCGGCGATGAATCGCCGCGAGCCCTCGCTGGCAGTAGTTTTTGCGTGCGTTGTAAGGAGTACTGATTGAACAACCGAGGTGCTCACAGATCTCCGAATCTGTGAGCCCCCCGTCAGCCTTCAAGAGAATCCGTGCGCGTGTGATGTCTTCGGTCTTGTGCTCACCAGTCGAAATGAACCACTCAAGCGTCCTTCGTTCCTCATTTGAGAGATCAACAACGTGCTGCTTTCGTCCCATTCCTGTAGATACGGCTGCAGAGAGCTTAAACTAGGTAGTCTACGTCTGAAGCTACACTGAGTGCTTTGGCGTTCCAGTCAAGTGGAATGTCATTCGACTCCGCCCATCGTTGGACGACGCGCTGGAACTGTTGGCGGTCCTGAGTGTCTAATACGGCGTCGCTATCGGCCTGTTGCAGGATTTCAGGATAGCCACGCCCGATACCCGCTTCTGCTCGCACAATATCGACGGTGTACTCGTACATCGACTCGTACCCGTCGGGACCGGGAGTGCGGCACAACCACCCGGGGAATTCGATTCGATCGAGTCCAGCGCCCGGCGGCACGTTCAGGTCGAGAACAGGATGTCATCGCGGAATTCGTACGTATCGCCGTTGTACGTGGCCTGCAATGCGTCGATACTCCCGTCGCGTTTCGAGATGAACGGGATCGTCGTATCGCCCCACGGGCTCATTAATTCCGTTAGGACGTGCGCATCCGGGATGACGCGGTCAGTCTCGAACTCCTCGCGTAGCAGAAGCCGCGTCATCTTCACGAGTTCGGTCGCGCTCGACCCGGCGACATACCCAACCAGTGGGATCCT
>JAQCMZ010000164.1 GCA_028274825.1 Haloferacaceae archaeon | reverse complement strand
CTCAAGTCGTCCACGTTCGATTGGGTAGCTAGAATCCCCGAGGAAGTCTTTCGGATCTGTGTCCGCAATAATTCGATAGGGTCCGGGCTCTCGAGGAGTGGAGACACGGAGCTGGACGGCGCTGAATACAGAGTCACTCTGGAGCCGATTCTTGATTCGTCGGTGGATCCGTTTGTTCCCGAGTCCGCCTCTGTTGGCGAGAAAGATCATTGAGATCAGATCGCAATTCGTCCGTCGCTATCGGAATCAGAGAGCTGAGTGACATCTGTGTAGAGTTGCAGTGCATGTTTCAATAGCCGGGTCTCCGTCTCCAGAGCCTCCCACGTCGACGCAGCATTCCGAATGGCACGCATTTCCGCTGTCGTGAGGTCTTCTTCTACCAGCTTGTTGCGCAGCTCGGAGACGGTATCGACTTCGTATTCCTCCTTTAGCGATTCGACTTGCGCGGTGTGTTCAACAAGCGTCGATTCGAGCTCATCACGAGAGTTCTCGCTAATAAGGTCAAGTACCTCCTCAATGAGCGTCTGTACCGGGTTTGGCGCATACTTCGTCTGTCCGTCAACTGTGTGTTCTTCTGCTTTGTTTCCAGCCACAAGGGCCTCTAGTTCACTATCTGCTGTTCCCCACGCGACATCCGCTTCCGCTGCGATATCGGAGACCGTCGCGGGTTCATCGAGTGTCTCAATAACCATTCGAACCCGCTCTCGCCCACTATACTTGTCTGTCCACACCTCACTATTTGGCTTGTTCATCTCTATTCTCATCTATGTACGGTAGACACAAATAATTGTGTATCACCTATCGGTTTGCTATCGCTGAGAGCCTGTTGTTGACACCTGTTTCTGAGACGGATGCTTGTAGCCGACACCGACGAACCCCCCGTCGTAACTGGAAACGAGACGCACAGACCGTTACGTCGCCGACTCGCGTCCGAACGTCTCGATCACGCACACCGACCAGCGCGAACCGTCGGGTAGGCCCGCGCTGTCGTGCAGGCAGAATCACATGTCGCGACGAATCTCTGCGAGTCAATTCTCCCTGTGTGTCGTGCGACAGAATGGTGGTTCGTGGAGCCGCTGCTCAGGTTGACTCGTCGTCGTGCAGCAACTCGCTCACCGGTGTGCCTGGCTCATCGGCCGTCCCGCCCCACGTTTCAACACGCCCAAGATCGCCGTCCGGTACCGCAGGTTCGTCTTCGGTGTCACTCACTGGCTCCTGTGTCACACACTGGTCGGTCGTCTCGTCGGCGTCGTCGCTGTCGGTTTCGGGTTCCACTGGCCGGCCACCACGATTGAACTCATCAAGCGGGAACGCATACGCGGCAGCGCGGTACTGCTTATGGAACGTGTTCCGGCGCGTCACACCGAACACTGATCCGACGAGGTCACGATCACACCCGCGAGCAAGTGCACGCCGCACGAGCTCGTCTTCAGCGCGTTGCAACGCTAACGCGCGGTCATCAGGGACGTGCCCGCGTGCCGACGTCGAAATGTCGTCCGGGAACCCCCACTTGCCTGTCGTTGCATCCTGATCAACGAGTTGCGCCTCGCGGCCTGTGACTAACTGGTCAAGCCCCATCAACACCCACAAGCGCTCCCGCACGGCGGTTTTTGAGAGTAACACCTTCATCCGAATGTACACGTCATGAAACGACGCGGGCCCGATTTCATCGAGTACTTGGAGTAACAACACGTCATGCTTTTATCAGGGCCCTCGACTTCGGATTCTGCCGATAATGACGAATCTCCAACTGACATTCCCTCTGAGTGATCTACACTCAGACCATC
>JAQCMZ010000161.1 GCA_028274825.1 Haloferacaceae archaeon | reverse complement strand
CGATCTTCCGGTAGGGGAGACGGTGATCATACCGAGACAGTGCTGCCTGTGCGATGACATTCACCCCGAACTGCCCCTCACCGGGGCAGTCGGGGTGTGAAGCGACGGTCTCGGACCCACAAGAGTGACACTGGTAGTGGTGGCGGTTGCACTGTGTCACTTCGGGTGGCTGTGGATCTAGAAGCTCCTCGACGAGTCGGGGGCTGACGCCCGCCACTCGTCAAACTGTTCGCCACAATCTGGACAGCAGTCACAGGTGACCTCGATTTCTTCGTCTAGATCAGGTGCAGGCCGCCATGCAGGGTCGTGTCCAGGTTGTCGACCAGGCGTGCCACCGTCAGTACGTGGCTGTTCGTCGTCCTCGTCTTCATCAGACGAGGACGACTCCTCTTGATCTGATTGTTCCTTACTCGGTGGCGTATGTGGTCCCTCGTACCATCGGATTTTGACTCTAAGGCGCTTGTTCCCTTTTCGGAGTTGCTTATTCTCTTGCTCGAGCTCTTCCCTCTCCTACTCAAGTTCAGCAACACGGTCTTCGAGCGCAGTGATCCGCTTAAGCAGTTGCTCCACTTTCTCGTCAGCGACCATCATAACACCCCTCGGCCGGTGCAGACGACGCGGGACGGTCTCCGGTAGGGAGACCGTCCCTCGGAGAATACCTTGTCGACTGCATTGCTCTACTGTCAGGTCAGGGGCAACCTACGAGAGAGTGCCGAAATCCTTCTCAGGGTAAACACGTACCATCTCTGTAACTACCTCAGACCGGTAGTCGTTTTCTAGTCTCAGTACCTCACAAAGTCGAAGAATTGATACTACCGTAATTTAACTCTTTTTCACGGTAATACTGCTGTCTTGCGGTTTTGATGGCTTATTCGGCTACCTGATCAGCGAGAATCTGGGCAAGCTCGGCTTCATCCCGGTTGAGCGCTATCGCCGACGTGGTCGCCACCGCGTCGGCAACGCTCTCACACTCGTATTCAGTCATCACGGCAAGCACCTGCTGAAACACCTCGTCAGAGACTGTGATTGTGCGGTAGCCATCTGGCGGCATATTCGCACATCGCTTCGGTTACGGTAAATAGTCCCGAAATGACTGTAATATCAGCTAACTAGCTTTGTGAGGTACTGAGTCTTGGTTGTCTCGTGTGAGACGGGAACCTTGGGGTTGCCCGGACAGGCGTTTCAACGGCCTGACTGGAACCCCGAAAACACATCAGTTTTGTGTCACATTCGGAGTTCGGGACCGACAGAGTCACCGGCTCTAATCGGGGTAGGCACGCCAGGTGTTACCCGATGAGTAGTAGAAACAATTATTACAGACAATGTTAGTTACATATGATAATGTCATCGGATTACACTCGAAATTCCAGTGAGACTGGCTCACAGAATTCACGCCCACTGAGTTCGATTGACCGTCGTAACTTCCTGAAAACGGCCGGTGCTGGCCTCGGAGTGACGGCCATTGCCGGCTGTTCAGGCAGCGACGACGGAGTGCTCACATTCGGCTGTCCGTACGTCCAGTCTGGGTTCGCTGCGAACTACGGTGAGTCAGCACAGTTCGGCCTGGAGATGGCTCAAGAAGAAATCAACGCTAACGGTGGGATCAACGGCCAAGATGTTGAACTGCTGTTCCGAGACACGGAGCTCAGTTCCCAGACCGCCATCCAACAGGTTCGGAGTCTCATCGAGGAGGACGGAGCAGACTTTCTCATCGGTGTCGACAGCAGTGGTGTCTCACTTCAACTTGCGCCCGTTGTGAAGGAACTGCAGGTGCCGTGGGTCTGCACACACGCTTCGAGCCCGTTCCTCACTATCCCTGAGGACGACCACGAGCAGGCCGTCGGAAACGATTACACCTTCCGCAACAGCTGTTCACTGTCGCAGAACCACTACGGGGCCGCCGTCACAGCCCGAGACCAGACCGATGCCGAGCGATGGACGATGATCGGTCCGAACTATGCGTACGGGACCCAGTCGTACGAGTACTTCAAAGGGTTCACTCAGGGGATGGGGCTTGGCTACGAGTTCCTCGACGACTCCGTCACACTCCCGGATCTGGGCACCGATGACTTCACGCCACAAATCAGACGCGTGCTGGAAAACGACCCAGAAGGGGTTCTCATTTCTCTGTGGGGTGGCGACCTCGTCACGTTCCTGGGACAAGCTCAGAATACAGAGTTTTTCGATGTCGTCGACGCTCCGCTGATGATGCTCGGTGCGGCGACCGACGTGCTAAATCCGATGGGAGACACGATGCCGGACGGTCTGTGGGCCGGGACTCGTTACTGGGCGCTCCCGAACGAGAGTTCCGAAGCGAACCAGACGTTCGTTCAAAAGTTCCTCGACCAACATGACAAAATCCCCTCCTACAATGCCGAGGGCGCTTACCGTGGGCTCTACTTGTTCAAGAAGGCAATCGAAGCCGCAGGCAGTTCGAACACAGACGACGTGGTCGGGTCTCTGGAGGGAATCCAACACTCTGGCCCGGTCGGAGAGTACACAATCGACTCAGATAGTCACCAGGCGGGCGTTCCGTCCTCATGGGGGAAGACGAGTTACTCCGAGGAGCGAGGTGTCAGTGTGTTAGAGCCGTTCGAACCCGTCGATACGTCGCCGGATACGCTGAACTCGCTCCTCGAAGAGGGAACCGGTGGCCGGTGGCCGGCGGGTCTGTAACGCCTCGGTGATCTACTTGTTAGAAACCATCCCAATACGAGAAATCTTCATTGGACTCAGTATCGGCAGTCGACTGTTCTTGATCGCGCTCGGCCTGAGTCTGATCTTCGGTGTACTTGAGGTACTGAACTTCGCTCACGGCGCGCTATACATGATCGGGGCGTTCGTCGGTATGAGCTTCACGACAGAACTCGTCGGAAACTTCTGGATCGGACTGCTGGCTGCCGGGTTAACCGTCGGACTGATCGGCGTGGTCATCGAGTCCGGATTTATCAGGCGGATCTACGACCGCCCACAACTTGATCAGCTTATCCTCACGTTCGCGTTCATTTTCGTCATAAACGAACTGGTGCTGCTCACCTGGGGGACCGGCACCAAGACGACGCCAACCCCGCAGTTGCTGGACTTCGACGTTGCGCTGTTGGGCGCGTCGTTTACCGCCTACCGTGTGTTCTTGATCCTGCTCAGCGGCACCGTCATGGTCACGCTGTGGCTCGTCCTCCAGCGGACGTTCGTAGGCCGAGTCGTCCGCGCGACATCGACGGACCGGGATATGTCGGCGCTACTCGGCGTGAACGTCCCCCGAGTGTACACCGGTGTGTTCTTCGTCGGGAGTGCGCTCACCGGGATTGGCGGCGCACTTGCGGCCCCGATTCAAGGGATTACTCCCGGTATCGGTAATCAAGTGATTATCCAGGCGTTCATCATCGTCGTTATCGGCGGGCTCGGGTCCTTCGTCGGTGCCTTCGCGGGCGCGATGATCATCGGACTGATAAACAGTTTCGGCGTGCTCGTGATTGCCGGGGGAGACGTTTTCCTGCCGTTTCTCGCGATGTTGCTCGTGCTGATCTTCAGACCCACTGGCCTGTTCGGGGGTGGCTCGTGAGCCTCCGTGAACGGACCGCCGAGTCGGTGGCATCAGCCAGGACGGGCTGGACGAAAGCGCGGATTCTGGCGATCACGCTCGCGTTCCTGTTGGTCGCGCCGTTTGTCCTCCCCGAATTCCAGGTGTTCGTGCTTATCGAGGTATTCGTGTTCGCGCTGTTCGCAACCTCGTTCAACCTTCTGTACGGATATACGGGTCTGCTCTCGTTCGGTCACGCGTTGTTTTACGCCGGCGGAGCCTACGGACTGGCGATATTCCTGCGGGACATCGGACCACTACTTCCGGCGGCGCTGGGCGGCGTCTCGCCGCTGGTGGTGTTCGGTTTCGCGGGCGTGGCCGGGGTCATCGCGATTACACTCGTCGCGATTCCCGTTGGCTATCTGAGCGTGCAACTCGAGGAAATCTACTTCGCGATGATCACCCTGGCGTTCGGGATGGGGCTGTACACCGTCGTGCTCCAGAACCCAGGCGGCTTGACGAACGGAAGCGAGGGGATTCTGGTCTTACTCGGCTCGGCCGACGTGCTTGGTCTCACCGTCCAACTCGGGAGTCGAACCACGTACTATTATTTCGTGCTCGCGGTGTTTCTGCTGTCGATGTACGCGCTCTGGCGAATCGTCGCGTCCCCGTTTGGTGCGGTGTGTAAGTCGATTCGTGAAAACCCCGAACGCGCCGAAGCAATAGGAATCAATGTGACGCGCCACCAGTGGCTCACGTTCATCCTGTCGGCGATGTTCACGGCAATCGCCGGAATCCTGATGGCGCCTCATCATAATATCGTCTCTCCAGAAATGGCCTACTGGGAAACCAGTGCAGTGGCGGTGGTGTCGGCCGTCTTGGGCGGGCCCTCCGTATTCCTCGGCCCAGCGTTCGGTGCCATCGCATTCCGGTATCTCCGCTGGATTATCACCCGCGTCCCGGCACTGGAGGCTCATTGGGAACTCGCCTTTGGAGTCCTTCTGATAGTCGTGATTCTGTTTCTCAATAAGGGTGTCAGTGGAGGAGTGTACAGCTTTGCAGGCTGGCTCAGGCGAGTCGAACTGGCGTACAACAGTGACGGATTCGAGGGCGTTAGAAACTACATCCGCGAATCTGTCCAAGCCAAACTCTCGACGATGGTCTCAACGACAACACGGTATCTGAAAGGCACGCGACTGGGGGGTAACTGACATGTCTACCGTTCTCCGAACGGAAGATCTTCGTCGCGAGTTCGGCGAACTCGTCGCGGTGAACGACGTGTCAGTGGAGATAAGCAGCGACGAGATAACGAGTCTAATCGGACCGAACGGCGCTGGGAAGACGACGTTTTACAACCTCTTGACCGGTGTATTGGAGCCGACCGGCGGACAGATCCAGCTGAACACCGCAGACGGGTTCACCACCATCTCAGGGCGGGAACCGAACGAAATCTCACAACTCGGTCTCTCCAGATCCTACCAGGTGACCAATATTTTCGAGGGGCTGTCGGTCCTCGACAACCTCCGTGTCGCCCGGATCAGTAAACACAATCGAAGTATGGAGCCGCTCACTCGGATGCGCGGCGACGACGAACTGTACGAACAGGCCTGGGAGATGGTGGAACTCGTCGAACTGGAAGATGTCGCAGAAGAGGTGTGTGAAAACCTCTCTCACGGAGACAGACGAAAAGTCGAAATCGCTGTCGCCCTCGCGACAGACCCTCAGATCGCATTGTTCGACGAACCTACCGCAGGGATGAATCCTCAAGGAACCGACTATCTCGTTGACCTGCTCAGTGGACTCAACGAGAACACCGAGACGACGTTCATGATCACCGAACATGACATGGATGTCGTGTTTGCCCTTTCCGACCGGGTTATTGTCCTTGATCAGGGGGCGGTGATCGCCGACGGGCCACCCCAGAAGGTGCGGGAAGACGACCGGGTTACGAGAGCTTATCTCGGAAAATAGCAAACCACAGTATTGACTGCGAACAGGAAAACGAAACCCGACACAAACTCAACTAACAATGACAAACGTACTCACAATCGAAGATGTCCACTCGTATTATGGGAGCAGTCACGTGCTCCACGGTGTCTCGCTGTCTCTAGAGGAAGGTGAAGTCGTGACCTTGCTCGGGCGGAATGGCGCCGGGAAGACCACAACGCTCCGGAGTATCTGTGGCATCGTGACACCACGTCGGGGAACCGTCGAATACCGGGGAGAGAGTCTCGTCGGACAGTCAACGGACAAAATAAGCACGAAAGGGATCAAACTCGTCCCCGAGGAAAGACGGGTCTTCCCGACACTGAGCGTCAGTGAGAATCTCAGTATGGCGAAGCGTCTCGCGAGCGACAGTACTCGCGAGCTCTCGGAGATGTACGACATCTTCCCGATTCTGGACGATCTCCGAGAGAGCGCAGGCCAGGATCTGAGCGGCGGCGAACAACAGATGGTCGCCGTCGCCCGGGCGCTCGTACAAGACCCGGACGTGTTACTTCTTGACGAGCCTAGCGAGGGACTCGCGCCAGTGATCGTGGACGACCTTCGGGAGACGTTCAATCGCGTGGCCGACGAAGACGTCTCAATCTTGATGACCGAACAGAACGTGAAGTTTGCTTTCGATATCGCGACTCGAGGATCTATAATCGATAGCGGTGAAACTGTGTTCGAAGGCTCGATAGAAGAGATTCGTTCGAATGACCGA
>JAQCMZ010000148.1 GCA_028274825.1 Haloferacaceae archaeon | reverse complement strand
AGATGAAGTGGGAGTGTTAGCAGACGGTCGCTTATCGACTCGGTGACGGGCAAGTCGCCTTTTTCCCACCCCCACTCTGAGCGGTAGTACGGAGTCAAGTGAACAGGGTCATAGCCGGTTCGAGATGGGATTCCGTTATCGTCAAGATGGTTAGCGAGAGCTTGCTGTGTCTCTTCACTCTCAAACTGGAGGTTGTAGTAGAGATAGACACGGTCACAGTAATCCGGTGGCTCGGGGAGCGATAGCTCTGGGATATCGGAAAGCTGCTCGTTGAGCTTCATCGTCATGCGACGGCGCTCTTCTATAATCCAGTCGAGTTTCGACATCTGTGAAGCACCGAGTGCTGCGTTCATTGATGCCATACGGAAATTGTAACCATACTCTACCGTACGGCCGTCGGTATCACGGCCATGGTTGCGGAGACGTTGGAGTTGATCTTTAACAGACTTCGAATCGGTGACGACCATTCCGCCTTCGCCAGTCGTGATGAGTTTATTAAAACAAAAACTAAACGACGCGGATATACCAAATGAGCCAGCGTACTGTCCATTCATCGAGGCACCTAACGAGTGACAGGCATCTTCCAATAGCTCAGCATTGTTCTCAGCGGCGATCTCACCGATCCCTTCGATTTCTTTTGCAATGGCTCCACCGAAATGAATCGGCATGATACCCTTGGTGTCTTCTGACACCGCTGCTCGCACGGAGTCAGCAGCGAGTGCCAGAGACTCCTCTTCGATATCGGCGAACACCGGCGTCGCCCCGGCCGCAACCACGGCGTTTGCGGTTGCCGGGAATGTAAACGAGGGTACAATGACTTCTCCACCCGCGACATCTTGAGCCAGTAACTGTGCGTACAGAGCAGTCGTCCCCGAGTTGAACGCGACGGCGTGATCGGTTCCGGTGGCGTCTGCGACTGCCTGTTCGAACGCATCAATCTCAGGGCCGTTAGCCCACCACGTTCCCCGGCGAAGGACATCGGTGACAGCTTCGATATCTGCCTCGTCGGCGTACGATTTGAACAGCCACAGTTCGTCGTCAGTGTCGAGTTTGCTGTCTGTCATTGTAGATACTCTCCGTTCGAAAGATACTCTGCGGCGGATCGTTTCTCGCCGCCAGCAGGTTGGACTGTGTTCAAGACGAGTCCACGATCTTTTGCTGCAACGACCCGCCCGTCGTCCTGTCTCATCATGACGCGGCCGGGTGTGTGTCGTACCGTCCGCTCAAGCAGCGATGCCTTCCAGACGTAGAGCCGCTCGCCGTCTCTGGCCGTGAACGCTCCTGGATACGGATGCGTAAGCGCGCGCACGAAGTCGTAGACGTTTCTGGCGGTCATCTCCGAGAAGCGAATCCGACCATCCTGGGGTTTCCGACTCCCCCAGTAGGTTCCATCCGAGATGTCAACCGAACGAGCGTCAACTGTCCCTCGTTCGATGTCGTCGACGGCTTCTAGAAGTATCTCCGGGAACAGCTCCAGAGTTCGATCCCGCACGTCGGCAATCGTGTCGTCGTCATGAATTGGATAGGGACGCTCCACAATAACATCACCAGCATCGACCTCTGTGGTCGCGTAGTGGATCGTTGCGACCCCCTCCCGTTCCCCATTGATAATAGCCCAGTTCATCGGCGATCCGCCGCGATACGCTGGGAGCTCGCCAGCATGCAGGTTGATCGTCCCGTGGCTGGGGACTCCAAGCACCCCCTCACCGAGGATTTGATTGTAGCCACTCATAACCGTTAGCTCAACCTCATACTCGTCAAGTTCCGAGACGACTTCAGGATCGTTGATATCGTCCGGTTCGTAGACAGGGATCTCACGTGCCGCCGCCGTTTTGTTGACTGATCCACTCCAGAAGGCATCAGGATCGGAGCCAGCGGTCGTGACGACTGCGGCCACGTCATGACCTGCCTCACACAGCGCATCGAGACAGCGGACGCCCCGATCCTTCGAGCCTATAT
>JAQCMZ010000147.1 GCA_028274825.1 Haloferacaceae archaeon | reverse complement strand
GTGCCATGCCGAACGTGCTTCCGGGGTACCAACTGGTCGAGGACGACGAAGCGCGGGCCTCGGTCGAAGAGGTGTGGGACTTCGAGATCCCGACCAAGCCCGGCCTGACGAATGTCGAGATTTCACACGAATCCGGTGACTCCGTCAAGGGAATGTACATTATGGGTGAAAACCCAGTGATGTCGGAACCGGACGGCAGTAGCGTCGGCGACCGACTCGAGGCGCTGGATTTCATCGCCGTGCAAGACATCTTCATGACCGAAACTGCCGAGTTCGCTGATGTGATCCTCCCGGCGACCACCTGGGCTGAGCGTGGCGGGACGGTCACCAACACTGACCGCCGGGTCCAGCGAATGCGGCCCGTCGAGAAGGTCCACGAGAACACGAAACACGATCTCGATATTCTCATGGAGATCGGGACTCGACTCTTCGGTGAGGGCTTCGACTTTGGCGGCCCCGAAGATGTCTGGGAGGAACTCCGCGATGTGACCCCGATCTATCACGGGATGACATACGATACGATCGCCGATGATGGGGTTCAGTGGCCGTGCCTCGAGGAGGGCGACGAGGGCGACCAATTCCTGTATGAAGACAGCTTCGACACAGAAAACGGCCTCGGGCAGATCGAGGGAGTTCGGCATCAGCCGCCCAAGGAGACGCCAGACGAAGAGTATCCACTGATCCTTACCACCGCCCGGCTCGAAGAACACTACAACACCGGGACGATGAGCCGCCGTTCGCCGACGTTGAACCGGCAACATCCCGAGAACTTCGTCGATGTCCATCCTGCCGACGCTGATCGGTACGGGATCGTTGACGGCGATATGGTCCGTCTGCAGTCCCGTCGCGGGGAAATCGAGGTCAAAGCCCAAGTGACAGAGGCCACGAAAGAGGGTGTCGTGTGGACGACACCGCACTTTGCAGCGGCATCAGCTAATCGCCTGACGAACGATGTGCTCGACGAACGGGCGAACATCCCCGAGTACAAGGCGGCCGCAGCAGAAATCCAAGTCGATATCCAGAGCGGCAGTCCGGAACCAGCTGACGACTAACCGGCTAATCTTTTCGAGTCTATTCTGATTTCGATTCCAATTCCCATCTCCATCTCCATCTCGATTTCGGGCTCAGTTTCAGTTCGACCAATCTCGTCTGTCATCACACGCAGACCAGATTCTCGCTTCGCCGTAGGTAGCGACACTTATGCTATTCCACGCACGCTTTGTCTGTATCCATGAGTCGCTCTTCAGAAGATTCTGAGAGGAGTATCGCGTCACTCGAGTCAAAGGGGGGGACAATCGACGTCTACGATGGCCGAATCCAGATTGAGCGGACATCCCGCTCGATGTTCGAAAGTAAGGAAATCCCACTTACCGATGTGATTGGCGTTGAATACAGCAATGGTTTTCTGACGGGACATCTTCAGGTGCTTCAGGCAGATCTCCAGCGAGATTTCCCCGGATTCATCTCTCACCCGATCGACGAGAACACGCTTCATTTCCCTCGGAGTCATCGTGATGGTGCACACAGCGTCCGAGACGCGATTACCGAACGCGTCCACGAGTGACGCTGGCTCGTGAAGTACTTCCGGGGGCAAGCCCCGAGGCTTCCGTGTGTAGGGCCGCACTGCACCAGCAACGGACTATAATTCCCCTCGACCGTTTCGGTGAGGAGTCGGCTGGAATTCACATCTGAACACACCGGTGTGTCCGTGGAGGTCGCTCCACCACGACCCGACAACTCCCGTCGCACCGCCAGCGACGGGTTTTGAGAGGAGCCACGTTTCCACACTGTCGAACGACTGTTTCATACTGAGGTCTTCAATATCCGTCACAGCCGTTCCGTCCTGCTGCGTCACGTGGGTTGGTGAATCCTTCGACGGCCTTCACCCTCGGGGGCATCCGTCGAGAATCGCCGATTCTCGTCATCACTCCTCAAAGAGTTCCGTCCGACCCCTCACACTCGGCCTGTTCCGCCTGTAGAGAGAGCAGATGATTCCTCAGGCACACCGACAG
>JAQCMZ010000126.1 GCA_028274825.1 Haloferacaceae archaeon | reverse complement strand
TCGGTGACTACCTCGGCTACTCACCGCCGCCACTTCTCGACCGGCTAATCGAAGACGCTCAGAAGATCCACAGGCACCGGCCGATCTTACAAGAGACACTCGCTACCGCTACGCAACCGAGGTGTGAGTCTTAACTGAAGACGAATGAGGCTCACTCGTCGGGGGCTGACCGTCTGTTGTCGGTAGCGTTTTGAGACTGCTGTACATATATGTTGTATGAGCACGAGTTACTTGCCGGTGACAGAACATCTTGCTGATCCGGAACCGAAACGCGTCGAGGGCCGCCGGAAGATGGACTGGGCGCTCCAACATATGCCGATTCTGGAGTCACTTCACGAGGAGTTTGTCGCAGAACGTCCGCTGGAGGGTGAAACCATTGGCATGGCCATGCACGTCGAGGCCAAGACAGCAAATCTCGTGGAGTTGCTGGCCGATGGCGGCGCCGAGGTGGCGATCACCGGCTGCAATCCACTGTCGACCCACGACGACGTCTCGGCGGCGCTTGATGCCCACGAGAGTATCGACTCGTATGCGGTTCGTGGCGTCGACGACGACAGCTACTACGAGGCAATGCACGCTGTCGCCAGTCACGAGCCCACCATCACCGTCGACGACGGGATGGACATGGTGAAAGTAATCCACGAGGAGTACCCGGATCTGATCGAGACGATAGTCGGCGGCGCAGAGGAGACGACGACCGGTGTCCACCGACTCCGAGCGATGGCGGCAGACGACGAACTCCACTATCCCGTCTTCGCAGTCAACGACACACCGATGAAACGGCTGTTCGACAACATTCACGGGACCGGGGAGTCCTCGCTGGCGACAATTGCGATGACGACAAATCTCTCGTACGCGGGCAAAACCGTCGTTGTCGGTGGTTTCGGCTACTGTGGCAAAGGCGTCGCGAAGAAGGCCGAAGGGCAGAATGCTGAGGT
The DNA here is from genome assembly GCA_028274825.1 of Haloferacaceae archaeon. Classification (GTDB taxonomy): domain Archaea; phylum Halobacteriota; class Halobacteria; order Halobacteriales; family Haloferacaceae; genus J07HR59. The sequence continues at coordinate 5,868 of JAQCMZ010000126.1, read as the reverse complement.
GATCGTGACTGAGGTTGAGCCACGCCGGGCTCTTGAAGCACATATGGAAGGATACGATGTCAGACCGATGTCCGAGGCAGCCGCCGAAGGCGACGTTTTCATCACGACGACTGGCAATCAGAATGTCATCACTCGTGAGCACTTCGAGCAGATGGACAATGGCGTTCTCCTGGCCAATGCCGGCCATTTCGACGTCGAGATCAATCTCGACCATCTCGAAGACCTTTCTGTCGACACCTACGAGGCCCGCGACGGGGTCCAGGCCTACGAACTTGCCGATGGCCGCCGACTCAACGTCATCGCCGAGGGGCGACTCGTCAACTTGGCAGCGCCGATCGCACTCGGTCACCCTGTCGAAGTGATGGACCAAAGCTTCGGTATCCAAGCAGTGTGTGTTCGAGAACTCGTTGAGAACGGCGACACCTACGAGAACAGCGTTCACGACGTTCCGGACCGTCTCGACCGTGAAATAGCCGAAATCAAGCTCGACGCCGAAAACGTCGAATATGACACGCTCACCGACGAACAAGAAGAGTACCTAAGCTCCTGGCAGCACGGAACGTAGGCTGCACTGACCCATCCGGTAACAGACGGGTGAGACTGATCGTCGATCTCGTCAGCCGAGATTAAAGTCGACTGTGCGAAGATGAAATCTCATGAGATGTGCCCTTTCAACGGATGACCGCGGGGTACTTTACATAAGAGGTGACAACTGTCGTATGATGATCGATTGTATTCGGGTGAGACGGCGTGTCCGCTAGTCGGAAAGGCGACCGTCGTGAACGGGAATTAGTGAATGCACTCGACGAGGCCGGGTTCGCGGTCATGCGCGCGCCGGCCAGCGGGAGCGCGACAGATCGTGAACTCCCTGATGTGCTTGCAGGTGACAGTGAAACATTTTATGCCATCGAGGCAAAATCGCGTGCCGACGACCGGATTTATCTCGATGGCGAAGAGATAGAGGCACTCGTGTACTTCGCCCGTAACTTCGGCGCTAAACCGCGAGTCGGTGTCCGGTTCGACCGGGAAGATTGGTTCTTTTTTCACCCGGCGAATCTCTACCAGACAGACGGTGGCAACTACAGAGTGACGCGTGAGAAAGCGCTCGCGGATGGCACCGATTTCTCCGAATTTGTCGGCGAGACTGAGAAAGTAACTCTCGATGAGATCGATGGCTCTGACGTTGACGAGGCAACTCGAGACGTGTTGGTGGCTGTTCGGGAAGGAACACTCTCGGTTGACGACGCTGCAGATCTGCTCTAATCACCCGTCAAGTGACACCTCGTGGCTGGTCTCGTCGATGACGGGTGGTCCGTCGAGTGTCGACACCCACAGATCGACGGCCAGCTGTTCTGAGCGGCCCGTCATGATAGTTACTCTTTGACCGCTGAGAGGACGGATTCGAGAGGGTGCGTCCGGCGACTATCCGTCGAGGATATCAGTCTCACAGCCCCTGGATTCCGGAAGACATATTCAGATTGCTGTGGCAATCTACAGGCGGAACAGGCCGAGTGCCTCGGGGCTTGCCCCCGAGGTACTTCACCGTCTTTTCCGAAGTTCTTTTGCCCGGGGCCAGCGGATTCGGCGATATGGAAATCGATGCGGAGTTTCGCCGGCAGATTGTGACAGCGCTGGTTGCAGCGATTGGATTCGTCATTGCGGTCGTGATAATCGGTATCGGGTTCGACAGTGGAATTGACGCTGGCACTCTTTCTCCAGCCGGCGGTCTTGCGTTGATCGGTCTGTTGATTGGATTTATTCTCGCGATGGCAGGAATTGGATTCTATCTCAATCACGCCGCTGCCGAGTAATCAGGTTCGCTCCCGCCAGTCGGTGAACTCACCGTCTGCCTGCTCTAACTGCTGCTCATAATACGCCAGCGGGTCACCTGCCTCTTTCCAGTGGTCTTTCTCGTTGTGACAGATTCCATACGCTGAGAGAGTTTCACCGGTCGGTGATGGGTACTGAGTCCCGGTTTTCGCACGGAGATACTCCGTCTGATAGCGAATCCCGTCAGCATTCAGTGATGTCTCCGCACAGAAGGCGATGATCTCGTCCGCATCCATCCCGATTCCCGTGAGAAAGGCCATCAGCGCAAACCCCTCGGGTGGATCCAGTTTTGCCCCTCGCTCGGCCTTCTCGACGAGGTTCTCCATACACGGCGGGAATAATTCTGGTACCACTCGGTCGATTTTCCCTATGACGGGGCGCTCCGAGAGTAGTCGACGCACTCCCTCGATTTGCGTCTCCAGTTTCGCCGCAATCCCCTCGTCGGCCGGCAGGTCAAACGGTAATCCCTCGTGGATTCGCTCTTGGATCGCTGCCTCCAGGAGATCAAATAGTTCCTCTCGTCTCACCGGAACCTCGCCGTCGGTCAACTCTCGGCTGACGAGCCGCCATTCTGGGCCCCAGTCTGCCGAACAAAGAGTCAGATACGCGTCGACTGTGATCCGATACTGCGGGGCAGTACTGGATCGACTGCTCTCTACGCCCCCGGCCCGGCCTGCGGCTACGCCTGGTGTTCCCCCTGACCCTGCTCTCGACCCGAAATCCGAATCTGTGTCGAGACTAGCGGTGCTATCATCTGTCGGCGGTGTTCGGGGACTGTCTGAACGCTCGCGAACTGCATTCTCGAGATCAAACTCCCGGAGTGCCTCTTCGAGCGTAATCCGCTCGCGGTCAACAGACTGTAGACCAGTCTCAGTCTCGATATCCTCACGGAGCCGTTCGATCGCAGTCGCTGCTTCAGCCGTAGCGTATTTTTCGACTGCGGCCGAGGATTCGAGGAGTGAGACGAGGATTCGAGCGATTGGATACGACAGTAATTCCGCCTGAACGGTCCTATCGCTTTCGCGTTCACTCGCGACCGTCCCTTCCAGGAGCGCGCGTTCGACTCGCTCGCGGCCCCGCTCGACAGCCGGTGCGTCGGCTGTCACCAGCGCTGGTAAAGAGATATCCGCTGTCGCGACCGCTTCCCGTGCCGCCTGAAAAAACGGATACCGGGCGTGCACCGGTTGCATACTCGTTAAGTTTCTATCCGGGGTGAATAAACGCGACGGTCGGTTCCACGGCCGGCATTCACCCTCCGCGTCTCCCCCGAAGTTTCGCCCCCTGAAGGCTCATATTCATCGGTCGCGCAAACATCTCTTGGCACGGGCGACAGCTAATTATCGACCCTCGATCGACAGGCCGAGCGTGCCGAGCGTGTGGGACCACCCTGTTTGAGACGTGCTCTCTTATGATAACTCCGAGCTTTGGGCTCTTGACGGATGCCCCCGAGAAGCCGACATCCAGGTGTCTTCAGCCACGATCTTTTGTGACTGACAGCCAGAACACGACTTTCACAGACGGATGACAGAGCGTCAGCTACCGCCAGCCGAGAAGTGTGGAACTGTGACTCCTCTCACCACCCTGCGTGCTGATGTGACGAAAGTAATCTTACGATAAGGCCGCAGCCTCACGGACCGAGCCTTCGAGTGTGACTTTCAGCTCACCCGTCTTGGAAGGCCGAGGGGACTGCCGGTCGCCTGCGGATGCAGCGTGACCCCGAGACGGTGATGCTTTGGAGACAGCTTTGATCGAGAGACTCCACGAGTTTCAGTTTGCGACTCTGAGTTTCGACACTCGACATTCAGGACTCTGTAGGTGGGTGAGACGAGTGGTTCAGGGCTGGGTCTCGGGGCGGCTCTTCCTGCGCTGTTTGCCCGTCTGCCAGCACTGTCTCGCCCGCCCGGACACGATCCCCGTGTGCCACCCGAAGATCAGCTTGAGTAATCTCCGGCGGAAAGAGCACATCTGCCCGTGATCCGAACGAGACGTGTCCAATCCGGTCGCCTGCCGCAACCGAATCGCCGGCACTCACGTACGGGTAGATACGCCGAGCGAACCAGCCTGCAATCAGCACAGTCTGGTATCGACCGTGGTCGATACGGAACCGCTCATTTCGGTCGGAGTCTTTGTAGAAGGCGGGCCGATTCGCGCCGGGCTGGTGGGTAACGGTTTCGATTGTGCCGGGCGCTGGAGCTCGGTTAACGTGGACATCTGTTACGTTCATGAACACACCGACGCGGAGCCGACTCTCGTCGTTATTCCCGTCGGCATCCTCCTCACGGATGACACTTATTTTTCCGTCAGCGGGAGCAAGAAACCCCTGCTCCGGTTCTGGCGCCGCACGGTCGGGGTCGCGGTGAAACCACAGCACCCCAATCGCCAGCAGGAGCAATCCGACACCGAACGGTGGGGCTACGAGCAAAAGAGGAACGGCGATTCCAGCAGGGACCGCTGCAAGTCTGCCGGCCCCAGGTGCAATCGCCGGAAAGACGAGAGAGAGTGTCGTTCTCACCGATTCCGCGAGAGTCCTTTGCCGGTCGACAGTCGCTCACTCATCTCGACGCGTCCCTGAGCCCATGCGGCCAGTAAATGCGTGAGATGGAGACGATCGTCGCTCCCCTCTGTGAGATCGAGATCTACCTGTCCAGCGAGCGTGTGGAGCCGGGTGACATCGCGTGGGTCACTCGATCCCGTTCGAGCGGCCTCCAGAAGCTCCCGCAGAAGTGACGGGCCGTCGTACCCCTCATCCGAGAGGAGATCATCGAGAATCCCCCGGGCGTCGGACAAGTCTCCGCTTTCGGCGGCAGTCAGCGCTTCCTGGAGTTGGTCGTCGTGGCCAACATCGCCGAGTGTTTCGTATGCTGCGCTCATCGTCACTTCGCCTTCTTTGACAGCGGTCGTCTGTGTCGAGAGTACAGCCTGCCTGAGATTGCCGGCAGCGGCACTCGCAGTGAATTCCAACCCGTCGTCACTGTAGTCGACTTCCTCGGCGTTACAGATCCGCGATAACACCTCGATGATCTCGTCGGTCGTGGGCGCCCGCAGCGGGACCGGGAAACACCGAGACCGGATCGGGGGAATCAGTTTCGTCGGCTGACGGGTCGTGATCACGAACTGCGTAGTGCGATGGTGCTGTTCCATCACCCGGCGTAACGCCTGTTGGAAGTCCTCACGGATCGCCTCCGCGTTATCCAGAACAATTGTTTTGAATGCGCCCGAAACAGGAGCATATGCGGCTGATTCTTTCAGGACCCGGTTGATCATATCGCGCTTAGCCATTCGGGACCGCCCCGTGAGAAACGCCGCGAATCGAGGATCGTTTTTGATTTCTTTTTTCGATCGGTCAAAAAAATCTGCGACATTAATCTCGATCAGATCATTCTCGGGGTCCTCGTGGGTCCGTTCAGCCAGCGCGCGGACAGCAGCCGTTTTACCGACACCAGGGGGCCCTTGCACGACGAGATTCATCGGCTCGTCGATTGCTCGCTCAAGCTTGTCCCGTGTTTCTGCCTGCGGGATCTCCTCGAGCGTCGGCGCGTGCCGTTCCGTCCACAGGGACCGTTGCATGAGTGATCGGTTGGGTCTGGGCGGGCATGAATCGGTCGATTGACCTGCTCTCGGTGGCGTCGTGATGTCGCTTGATGTTCCTCTCCGCGTTCACGCGGACTCTCGATGGGAGTGTCAGAGTCGTCAGAGATGTCAATCAGAACGTTGCTGAACTACTGTACGGATGGGAAGATGTCATCCCGCTTTCTTGCTCTCATGCGTGTCCGGGCTGGGACCGCTGTGACTGTCAGGAAAGCGTCTGTTCGTTGGTCTTGAAGTTCCGTTTCGACAACGGTATCCTGGTTGCCGTGAGAATCATACTATGTCGTTACGTTTGACGTTCCTTGGGACCGGCGGTGCCGTCCCGACGACGGAGCGGGGCCCAAGCGCATTGTTAATCAACCGCGAGGGCGACCGTCTTCTGTTCGACTGTGGCGAAGGCACACAGCGGCAGATGATGCGGTTTTCGACCGGATTTACTATCTCTCATCT
>JAQCMZ010000119.1 GCA_028274825.1 Haloferacaceae archaeon | reverse complement strand
GGGATCACCGAGAGCGAACACACCGGTGGTGGCCACGGTGAAGGGAGTTACCGCGTTCACCGACTACTCCGATCCCCGGAGATCGTCGTCGAAGCGCTCAATCGTAACTAGTACACTCGGTATGGGGTGTGTGGGTATAGTCGAGAGACGACCGATATCGAACCCCCATACGAGCTGTCACTCGGCACGAGGTGTGGGTCAGACCACTCCGTCGCCGGCGTCTCTCTCACCGAGTGCTACGGCATCGGCTCCTCTACGAGGCCGATGCACCGCCACACGACTTACGAGTCGACAGCCGATCCGTCCGTTTCTACGGACTCCGGATCTCTATTGATATCAGAGCCACTCTCGATCTCGTTGAGGCGCGTCTCGGCGCGATCGCGGTCCTCGGGGTAGCCCACATCAACCCGCCACCCATCCAGTCGGATCGCGTCGATGGTGCGGCCGGACTGGATGAGCAGGTCGATCGCATCGGGGAGCTCGTACTCGCCGCGGTCGGAGGGTTGGACGAGGTGACACGCGTGGAAGATGGCGGGCGTAAAGGTGTAGAAGCCGGTCATCACGAGGTTGCTCGGCGGGTCGTCGGGCTTCTCGACCACCTCGACGACCTCGCCGTACTCGTTGGTGTCGAGGACGCCGTAGCGGGCCGCCTCCTCGTAGGGGACCTCCTCGACGAGGACCGCGGCGTCGGCGCGCTCTTCCTGCTGGCGGTTCGTGACATCGCCGAGGTTCCCGCGGAACACGTTGTCACCGAGCATCAGCATGAAGTCGCCGTCGACGTGCGGTTCCGCCTGAAGGATGGCGTGCGCGAGACCGAGCTGCTCGCGCTGGTGGGCGTAGGTGATCGGCACGTCGCGGTACTCGTCGCCGTAGCGGTCGATGATCTGTTCGGCCTTGTAGCCGACGACGACGATGAGTTCGGTCGCGCCTGCGTCGATCAGGTTGTCGAAGACGTCTTGGATGAGCGGCGTTCCGTTGACCTCGACGAGGACCTTCGGCTTATCGTCGGTGAGTGGGCGGAGGCGTGTTCCTTTGCCTGCGGCGAGTACGACTGCTTGCATGAGTGAGCGGTGTTTGCGGGGTGGGAAATACTTTGTTACCGACCTAGGTGTGGCTATTCTCGTCCCGAGTCATGGTGCCGATGGTCTTCGTGTGGATACAAAAGCGCGGTATTGATAGGTGATCGGTCAGAAGTTGGCGACTGACAAACTCTCCGTGATCCTTTCATGAGATACGGCCGAACCTCAATGATCGACTTTTTGTCGAAGATGGTCATGTCGTTCTCGGGGTTCGTCGCGACAATCGTCCTCACCAGAACGCTCGGCCAAGAGCGATACGGGGCGTATGTCGTCGTCCTATCAGTGCTAGCGTGGGTCGCGATCGCGGGGAATCTCGGTCTGTCTCCGGCAGTCAAAAAGCGCGTGAGCGAGGCTGATGACGGGAACTACGTCGTCTCTGGCATAATCGTGCAGTTGATCCTGTACGCGATCGTCGCCATCTGCCTCTGGATCGCTCGTCCGTATCTAAACGTCTACATGGAAGTCGATGCGACGGGGATACTTATCCTGTTGCTGGCGGTCAAACTCGCGGTGGACCTCGTCCAATCCGTTCTTGAAGGCCAACATTTGGTACACATTTCGAGTCTCCTCTCACCGGTCCAGTGGACCAGTCGTAGCGTCGTACAGGTCGCACTCGTGTTGGCAGGGTTTGGACTTACAGGAGCGTTCGCAGGATACGTCGTCGGTGCCGTCGTCGCAGTGCTCGTCGGGGTGTACTTCGTGTCGTTCGATCTGTCTGTCCCCTCTCGGCAGGACTTCGATCGATTGGGGTCGTACGCGCAGTTCTCGTGGCTCGCATCGGTGAAAGGCCGGACGTTCCTTTCGATGGACACGCTCGTGCTCGCTGTCTTCGTTTCGAACAGCGTCATCGCAGTCTACGAGATTGCGTGGAATCTCGCGTCACTGTTCGCTATCTTCGGGTCATCGGTCAGCCGGACGCTGTTTCCCGAGATGAGTCGGATATCCTCAATGGAGGGAGCAAACAATGAGATAGCGGAACTGTTGCGTGTCGGTCTCGCGTACTCTGGGCTGTTCATTATCCCAGGGCTGGTCGGTGCGGCGATCGTAGGTGATGTCGTTCTGACAATCTACGGCTCCGGTTTCCAGACCGGGTACTACATCCTGCTCATCCTGACCTTTGCCCGGCTGCTGTACGGGTATCAAGGACAGTTCCTCACTGTACTTGATGGTATCAACCGTCCAGACCTTACATTTCGAATCAACGGCGTATTCGTCGCTGTGAATCTCGTGTTGAATATCTTACTGACGTGGCAATACGGCTGGTACGGAGCTGCCACCGCGACAACAACATCTGCCGCACTTGGATTGGTGTTCGGTTACTACTACGCGAACCGGATCATCAATGTTACTGTACCGATCGACGTCATCGGCAAACAACTGTTCGCAGCAGGCGTCATGGCACTCGGCGTGTACGGAGGTCGACTCCTAGTCGGCGACTCACTACCACTCGTATTCGTTCTTGTCATCGGTGGTTCAGGTGTGTACTTTTCGGTACTACTGGCTATCTCGCGGGAATTCCGTGTGACTGTCGAGGAGAATCTCCCATTCAAGATCCGAGGCTTCGGCGAGTGACAAGAGAATACGCGAACCGAACAGGGAGCGTAATAGCGCGGAGCGATTCGAGCTGGAGCAGCACCACCGTGACCTCGGCTATAGGCAGACACGTGTTGGTCGGGCTGTAGCGTGAATACATTTCATCGGCTCTGCTGCCCAATATGCTAAAGCTATTTAATATCGCATAGCTACACGCGACTATGCAGGATTTAGTTCTTGAGAAAAGAGAATACGCAGTAAACCCCAAGTGGGTGTGGCCTTGATGGGAATAGTTGATCAAGTTCTGGTGTGGGCTGGTCGCACTCGCGATATCGTTGCGCTTCGGACCGGTGCATTCGGAGACTTGATGGACGCCTCCGTGGACGGATACGGTTCGCGGTTTCACATCGATACGTACCGGGAGCTATGGCGGGTCCGTGACCTCGTCGGGGAGAGAGAAGTCATTAGCCATCTCCTGTCTGAACTGGATGAGGGGTCGACATTCTGGGACGTCGGCGCCAACATCGGCACACATAGTTGTATCTGCGCGAGCAAGGCATCGGAAGTTGTGGCTTTCGAGCCGAACCCGGAAACACGAGCACGTCTCGAGGAGAATGCGAAGCTCGCTGCTGGCAGCATTCAGACGAGGCCGGAAGCGCTATCCAACGAGACGGGAGAGGGGAGACTTTCGAGTACCGATGACTACGCCGAGGGAACACACGAGATCGCCGAGTCGGGTGGAACGAGAGTAGCGACCACACGCGGAGATGATCTGTTGGACGACCTCTCGTCTCCCGATGTAATCAAAATCGACGTTGAGGGGCACGAGTTGAAGGCGCTCGAAGGAATGCGAGATGTGATCACTCGAGCTTCTCACGTCTTGGTCGAAGTGCACCGAGGTGTAGACGTAGAAGATGTACAACAAATCGTTTCGGAATCGGGACACGAGACACGTCTGTGGTCTAAACGGGGCGGTGAACAGTTTGTGGTTGCTGAGAAATTGGACTAGAGACTTGAGTGAATTGTGCCACATTAGCCATTAATTCTTGCGCGGTACGGATACAGTCGGACAGCAACTCTACCGATCTGAATTCGCTCGGGCTCTCGCTGAGATATCACATCTCCACGTGATCCTAGTCAAGAACTATCCTTAGAAACAGTCGTGTAGTATGGGTCGGGTTAACTTTGGCGTGAATTGTGGTAGACGGCGACGGCTTCAAATCAGTTTTGAGCTGTTTTAAGCGCGACATTGCTAAAAATACTTGCAAACGATGATGTTCATCATTCTATATCTCAAAACATACGTTTGATAACATTCCGATTTTCATATTGAATGATTTGAAATCGATAGCCGTCTTCAGCGAGGACTGAGCCGAGATAGTCTGCGTCATTAACGAGAAATTCGACGTTGTTCAGCTGATAGCGCCGGTGTAGCTCAATGAGAAACCATCTCGTTGTCTGCTTATGTACGGTTGGATAGAGGCATAGGTGAAGGATCTCGTTTGTATACGGGCCAACCACACCGTACAGCCAGAACTTCTAGCCGTGGAGGCGGATCATTTTTCATCAACGGTGAGTTGATCCTCGGAGACGGTTGAGATCGGCTGTAAGTTGGTCTCATAAACCTAGTTGTGAATTGTGACGTGACTCCGACTGATCCCAAACAATTCAAGATTCTCACTTACCTCCTGTAGTGACATACCGACCAAATGACAGCGGATCCCTATTTCAATCGCCCAGCGCGGCGTTCGATCTCGCTCTACAGACGACAAGTCGATCCACGTGATCCGTTCGCTGAGGCGGTCGGATTCTACCATAGACAC
>JAQCMZ010000110.1 GCA_028274825.1 Haloferacaceae archaeon | reverse complement strand
CGGGAGGAGTGGGACACTCCGAACCACCCGTGAAGGGAACTCGCCTGCGGAGTCTGGAATCCCTGGTTCTGTGTCGGGGATACATTCCGACACAGAAACAGGAAGCCCCATCACCAGAAGTCAGCGACTTCTGGTGAGCAGTCAGAACTCGGAGAGTTCTGACGACACCCTCAACAACTGAGGGGCGAGGAGCCCCGAGCGCGGGAGGGTGGGGTAGTTCACACACCCATCAAATGTGGTTTTACTCATGAGAGCCTCGTCTGGAGTTGATTGTGGACCCGCTTAGAGCGATCCTGGCCGAGTATGTCGGTGGTGCTGTGGAAGCCGGGGGTCCGGTCGTCATCGGAGTTATTGTGCTTCCGATACTCGGAGCAATCGCATTACTGGGAGTGCCAGTCTTGGGCGGCGGGATTCTTCTAATATGGCTTCCCCTGGGGGTAGTGCTGGTGAGTTGTCTTCTAGCCCCCTCAACTGCGGTGAATACAGGCTTGACACTGCTCGGTCGAGCTGGTGGCAGTAGTGGTGACGACGGCGACGAGAATAGCGATGAGAACACTGACAGTAGCAACGACAACAGTGACAGCGAGACCACCGATGGTACCGGGTGAACCCGGTGAGAGACAGCGTGTCCGCCCGCTAAGAGTCTGATCAGGATACCATTCCGAGTGGCGGCAGAATCCACCGGTTTGTACGGGCCAGGAGACTGCGCCCGGATGCTCATTATCGGTGAAAATACAACACACGTGTCCGCCGACAGTTTGGAGTTCCTCTACGGCTGAAGATGGAGACTGTCGGCTCGAACTGCGGTCAGTGTCTCTGGAACGGAGTCGTTGTGCCGTGGCTGCGGCGGCACAGGAGTTCACGGCTCTACGGGAAGCAGACACCGACGGGCACTAACCTACGGGTTTCGTAGTTGTATCAAATGGATATAACGTTTCTCGGGGGCGCTCGAGAGGTCGGTCGAAGTGCGATTCTTATCGATGATCAGTTACTTCTCGATTATGGACAGTTGACTGCAGACCCGCCACAGTTTCCGGTTAGCGATCCAGAGCCAGAAGCGGTCGTTGTCTCACACGGCCATCTTGACCACGTGGGGGCGATACCGGCGCTGCTGAAGGGGTCACGACGGCCGGAGGTTCACTGGACCCCGCCGACGAGCGATCTGACTCGGACGCTCGCGAAAGACACGCTGAAACTGCACGGGAACAGTCCGCTGTGTCCGTTTTCCGAAGAGCACGTCCACCGTCTCGGGGAAGTCGGACGCCGACACAGCTATCGTGAGCCGTTTCCGGTCTGTGGCGGTCGCGACGCGGGTGGATACGTGGTAACACTGTACAACGCGGGGCATATTCCGGGATCAGCACACGTCGTTGTCGACGACGGAGACACGCGGGTGTTGTACACCGCAGACTTCCACACTGACGACCAGCGTCTCGTCTCGGGAACGACGACCCGGCCAGACGCTGATGTCGTGATTTGCGAGTCGACGTACGCCGACGTTCGACACGACGACCGCGCGGACGTAGAGCAGCGATGGGCCGAAACCGTTCGAACGGCCACCTGGGAAGGAGGGGCGGTTGTCACCCCGGCGTTTGCAATCGGCCGGACCCAAGAGATGATGCTCGTCGCGGCCGCTAACGATATCTCACCGTACGTAGACGGAATGGGTGTCGAGGTGACACGACTCGTCCGGCAGTATCCGGAGTTCCTGCGAGATCCCGAGATGCTCCAGCAGGCCACGTCGAACGCACGATTCGTCTCTGGCCGCGATGGTCAGCGCCGGCGGATCGCGGACGGAAACGAGGTGATCGTCACAACCTCGGGACTGCTAGCGGGGGGGCCAGCGATGTCGTATATTCCGGCGATACGCGATCAGCCGACGAATCTGATCACACTCACTGGCTATCAAGTCGAAGGCACACCCGGTCGGCAACTTCTCAAAACGGGACGGTGTGAACTCGACGGGCGTGTGCTTCCGGTGTCGGCACGGACTGAACTGTATGACTTTTCAGCCCATGCTGACCGCGATGGACTCGAAGCGTTCCTCAGCGAGTACCGGGAAGCCGAACTCCTTCTCAATCACGGGGATTCGTGTGTCGACTTCGCTGAAGAGCTTTGTGCGAAAGGGTTCGATGCATCTGCTCCGGAGCTTGGGGCGACTATCGAGGTCTGATCGAGGCCTTGTCGGACACTCGAGCTTCTGTCGACCCTCTCGAATTCGGAGCCCGAGGTGTGACACCCCCTTTGCGGTGTCTTGAGTAGTGTCTCCGGCCCAGCGAGAGCACCCTCACGATTCGACAGAAATGACGTGTGAAACGCGAGAGTCAACACCCCTGCCCTGCCCTGCTCGCTCACTGACAGCCGTCTCGGTTCGCTCGTCGAAGACAGAGCTTGTCAGTGAACCAATCTGGACTGAGCGTATTGCATCCTGCTCAGAATCCGGTGTTCCTGACATCAGGGCAGCATTGACTGACGCCCCACCACCCGAAGGCGTCTGGCTTGGGTGGAGTCGCACACACTTCACCACACCCGACACCGCCGCATCGTAGTCACGATGCACACTATGACCACACAATTTGCAACACAGACGTTTCCCATGCAAATTACCACGGCTTAGCTACATCGAGAACGCTCCTGACTCGTATACTCTGACGCCACATCGTCAACAAAGATCTCGTCCGCTTTCGCCGTGTGCGAGACAAGCTCGACAATCCGTGTAAAAACCCATTACTGGAACGTTTTCTCGTCACTCATCGCGTCCCGAATTCTGTCCAAATCATCGACCACGATACCATCAACACCATGCTCGACGGCGTGTTCGGCCAGTTCGTTCGCACGCTCGTGTGGCCAGTTGTCACCCTTTGCAGCGAACGACCCGCTGACTGATTGAACCGTTCGATGAGCCGATTGTGCACCACGCTGTTGAAGTCCCCCTCGCGGGTTCTCGCACTCGTTCCGTAGATGGGTGAGTTGGTCAGCACTCCCGGTGAGCTCACCCGTGCTGGTGGCGATGAACGGTCCTGTCACATTGAGTCGCCACCGAGAACCGTTCCGTTCTCGGTCTGCAAGCTTCATGAGTAACCTGATTTTACACGTGACATTCACGTAGAAAGTAATTGTATCATTCAGACTGAAACGCGCCAGCTAACCCTCCACGCAGAGTCTGTGCGGTTTCAGTAACAAATGCGGGTTATATTACCAACTACGGATATGTGACGGGAGGCTGGAATCCTGACGACGACGGCGATGTCAGATGGGCACTCAGCCCCGCCGATTCGTTTTTACCCTGTGCGACCGACGCGTTATTATGGAAGACAGGCGGCCCTTTGAGCGGGAGACACCCGTTGGAGAACCGGCAGTGCGGGCCGATCCAGAAGTTGCCGGGGAGCGAGCCCGGGAAGCCATTGGGTTTGATCCTGACGATCCCGACAGTGTCGCAGAGGCGGCCGAGACTGTCTCCGACTTCGCCGTCGGAGAGATTGTCAATGACGATGATCTCTTGATGCTTCGAGGGGCGGCTGCCTGTGCCGCGCTCGTCCGCGGAACCGGGTCGTACAAGACAGCTGCCGAACGTGCCGGTGAGACAATTTCCGTGTCATTCATCCGAAAGTGGGCGCGAGTTCACGATCTCCCACAGGCGATCCGACGACACGTCGCTCAAGGGGATATCCCCCCAACGGCAGCCAAGCATATTGCCCGTGTCGCCGGCGAAGCGCGGTTTCTGATCGCATGGAGCGTTCTAGACGCCGGGCTCACTGTACGTGATGTCCGGACGATAGCCTCATCTGTCAATAACGGTGAATCGGTTGAGTCCGCACTCCGTGGGCAGGGCGTCAATCCGGGGCAAATCCAGATGTCTCTACCAGTCGATGAGTATGTCGCGGTTCGACGGGAGGCGTCCATGAGAAACGTCACCCCTGGAACTGTCATGAGCCAGGTGATAGGTGAGCATTACTCGGTTGATTGACCGGAATCTACCGGATTATCGAGATACGTAGATGCATTCATTGAATCCTATCGGGCGATAGAGGCGTGAGGCTTGCGAGAGCACTGTCACGCATTGAGAGTGTCCTGACCCGAGATCCTGCGCGAGTCACGACCAGACTGTGAGTCGGGCACGTCTCCCCACTGGTGTGGTAACTCGGTGGGTTTCGGCTGGTTCTCGCGCACACCGTCGAGATTTTCGACTATAAGTGGTTCTCGACGAGTGCGTTTTGTCTGCGATATGTAGAATCGGTGGTTCGGATTAACCCATCATCACAAGGGGCTCAGCGGGGGTAACAGTTCGTCATCACCACCATATTTGAATACGACGGACTAGTAAAAAAGCGCGTTCGTTGAGGATTGCCAGTTGTTGCTCTCGGGAGTGCATGATGAGCGGAACAGTGAGCCTGAAATCCACCCAGTTTGAGTTGACGTGAAGTCCCTCGGGGTTAAGCCCCGAGGCTTCACCGTTTGGGGTCTGCACAGCACCCGCAGGCGACTGTCGTTTCTCCCGACCTTCTCGGGAAGGAGTCGGCTGGACTGAACACCCGAACACACTGAGTGTGTCCGTGGAGGTCGCTCCACCACGACCCGTTGAAACCCCCGTCGCACGCCCAAGAGCGATTGTGAGAGGGGCCACGTTTCCACAGTGTCTCAGCCAGCGGTAAATGAAGCTCTGTAATCTGTCTGTGAAGTTTCTCTGACTGCACCGTTACCACAAATTATTGTTTCATGAACCTACTGGTCGGCTTCACCTCGGGGTCATCCTTCGAGAATCGCCGATTCTCGTCATCACTCTTCTTCGATTTCCGTCAGACCCCGAGGCACTCGCCTCGAACCGCTGTAGAATTGTCGGCTTCATCACGGGGTCAAGCCCCGTGGCATTCGCCTCGAACTATGTGTAAACGATCTGAACAGGAATGGGCAAGACGAAGACGGGAGAAAGGCCACATTTCGACTGCATCCATCTTCGGTTAAGCGGTCAAACCGCCAGATAGCTCGTTACTCACCTCCCCAATCAGTGTCTGGCGTGATGCCGGTTGATTGAGTGCTTCCTGAGTAAGAAACGCCTCTAGGTCAGGCGGTGGATAGCTGTAGACTGCAGCCAGTTCGTGGGGGATGAGCTGGGCGGCCGACCGAAAGGTCGCCGTCCAGCGTTCCTTCGGGACACCTGCCACGGGCTGATCGGCGTGGTCACAGATCGTTCGAAGGATGGCTCTGCTGACCACCAGCGTCAGCAGAGCCGCAAGGATCTGAATCCGCACGATGTGAGCCTTTCCTGTCTCGAAACCCGTCAACTCGTACTGTGACTTGAGTTCCCTGAACAGCAGCTCAACTTCCCACCGGGCACGGTACAGTAAGCCGATCTCGTCAGGACGGAACTGCTCTCGTGGGAGATTCGTGATGTACAGATGGTAGTCGTCGGCGTCCTCGTTGCGG
>JAQCMZ010000109.1 GCA_028274825.1 Haloferacaceae archaeon | reverse complement strand
CGGGAGGAGTGGGACACTCCGAACCACCCGTGAAGGGAACTCGCCTGCGGAGTCTGGAATCCCTGGTTCTGTGTCGGGGATACATTCCGACACAGAGACAGGAAGCCCCATCACCAGAAGTCGCTGACTTCTGGTGAGCAGTCAGAACTCGGAGAGTTCTGACGACACCCTCAACAACCGAGGGGCGAGGAGCCCCGAGCGCGGGAGGGTGGGGTGGGGTGGGGTGGGGTAGTTCACATTGGCTTCACAGATGTGAACCCGGGCGATTGCGGGCGTAACTCCGGGATGTCTTGAGATATCCAGTCGGCTGTCAGCAAACTCGCTGTTCAGCCAGATGAGTGGTCTGTGCCCGTCGAACGTCCGTTCTCTGTGAGTGTGATGCGCTGCTCTAGAATCAGCGCACTGATAGCTAAGATGACGCAAACACCAATCAGCGTCGGCCATAGCGCCCACGAAATACCGTAGTCAAAAAAGGCACCGCCGACAGCCGATCCGATCCCGAATCCGAGCCGTTTCGCGACTTCCAACAGCGACAACTGTGACCCAGTCTCTCCGGCGCCACCCAGATCGCTCATGAGTGATGTCACCAGCGGCGAGTGGAAGATTTCGCCGAACGTCCGGACCACGAGAAATACACCCACGAGACCGATTCCCAGCCGGACCGGCATTCCCGGAACGAGCCACACCGCTGCCATCGAGATGCCCCATAGCGTCGCAGAGACGATCAGCCCGCGAGTGCGGCGCCAGTGTGTGATCGCGGCAACGACGGGTAACTGAAACAAAACGATGACCACCGGGTTGAGGACGTACAATGTCCCGAGCGCCTCGGATGACAGTCCGAGCGTCTCGGTGGCGACGACAGGGACGGTCGCCTGCATCTGGGCGTACATCACAGCGAATCCGACATTGAGCAGTGCCAGCCCCAATACCCGTCGCTCAGTGATTGCAGCCCCCCAGTCACCAATCGAGTCGCGAACGGCGACATCGCGAGCCCCCTCATGAATCTGGGGAAGACCGAAGAGCAAGATCACCGCCACAATCCCAGAGGTGAGACCGTTCCCGACGAATACTGACAGTTGAACAATACCGTACAGAATCCCTCCGACGACGAACCCGAGGCCGAATCCAGCGTTATTTGCCACTTTCAACAGCGCGTATCCGCGATCCCGCTGGGCTCCGGTGGTCATGTCGGCGATCATCGCCTGGCTTGCCGGGGTATACAACCCGAGTGTGAGTCCAGCGGCTGCAGCGACGGCTATAAATGCCGTCGCAGGTGCGACGTCCAGTATCGAGGCAATCGACTCGACAGCAGCGTACGCCGCTAACGTGACCGCTGAGAAAGCCATACTGACGACCATCACCGGCTGCCTACCGTACCGGTCGGCGGCGTATCCCCCAAGGGCAGTTCCCGTCGCGAGGGCCACGTTATTCGCCAACAGGCCAATCCCGACGAGCGACAGGGGGATTCCCACGACGAGATGGAAGTGAATGGTCGCGAACGGATACACCAGCCCGGCGCCGAACACGTTGACCAACTGTCCTCCGGCAATCAGGTACACCGGCCGACGGAACCCCCGCAACGACGCCAGCGAGTCTCGCACATCTACGATTAGATGACCACCCCACCTCAAGTGTTCGTTTCGGGCTGTCCGGCGGTGATGGCTGACGAGACGGGTGACTCGTCGGTGCTGTTTTTCTCAAGATTGTTTCGTGCTGGCTCAAGTGCACTATCCCGCTGGGTGACCCTCACAGAGAGCCCCCCGACATCTTCTCTGGAGTATCGTCGTGCGCGCTCGAAACGAATCCGTGTGAGTATCCCCGAAGTTACAATACTGAGTAGCTATCCTCGCCTCAGTCCAGCGACTCTGTGATATCGAGTCGAGTAACTATCGACCGTATCAACCCGGTATTCGCCAGCAGATACAAGCCTCAGCAAACCTAACTTACCCCTAACCGACACCGCTCTTGGATGAACTCGGTCAGATCCGAACACAGAGTGAGTGGTCGAGTGGGCGTGACGGGATTTCATGTAGCCGTCACGAACGTGGTTGAGGTGGCGATTAGTACCGGATTGTAACTGGTCCGAATGCGCCGACTGTCCATGTCTAGGCTCTTTGGGACTCTCACACAAGAATAAGGAGCAAGCCCCCGAGTTCAGCCGTGGAAGAATCCGACGAATCATGTCACAGACTGCGATACTCGCGGCACGATCGACCGACGAAGAGCCCGAGACGGCAGAGCTTCGCGATCTCGCGAAGGCAGCCGATTACCAGCCCGTCGGCGAGATAACTCAGCGTCGCGAAGAAGATCCAACCTACTCGCTGGGCCGGGGGAAAGCCGAGGAGCTGATGCGGCTCGCCTCTGCTGAAAATCCTGATGCAGTGATTTTTAATAGCGGTTTGACGCCCGGACAGACACTCTCACTTTCAGAACTGCTTCCAGAGGAGGTGGATGTCATCGACAGAACTCGTCTGGTGTTGCAGGTGTTTGCTGGCACGGCGGGATCGAACGCGGCAGCCACCCAGGTCGAACTGGCCCGGCTGCGCTATCTCAAACCGCGGTTCACAGAGCGCATGGGCCGTGCTGTAGCTACCGAGGTCAAATATCACAGCGAAAAAGACGGGCAGGTACAGGACATCGAGCGCCGGATTCAGGCGCTCGAACGGAATCTCGAGGAGCTCACTGACAACCAGTCGAGACGGCGCGACAAGCGCCGCTCTGAGGGGTTCGATCTCGTCGCACTGACCGGGTACGCGAATACCGGGAAGTCGACACTTCTTCGCCGATTGGCGGACAATCTCGATCTCGACCCGGGAGACGACGCTCAACACACGGATCTCGAGTCGTCAGCCTCAGTCGCTGACGGCCCTTTCGAGACGCTCGACACGATGACCCGTCGAGCCACACTGAACGGACGCCGGATACTCGTGACCGATACTGTCGGGTTCGTCGACGGACTTCCTCATGAGTTCATCCGCTCGTTTCGGGCGACACTCGACGCTACCAGAGACTCCGACGCGGTGTTACTCGTGGTAGACGCGAGTGACGATGCTGAACGGTTTGCGGACAAACTCGAAACATCGCTGACTGCTATCGGCCACATCGAGGGATCTCTCATTCCTGTCATCAACAAAACTGACCAGGTGACCGAGTCAGTCGTGTCTGAACGGACGATGACCGCCCAGGAGCGACTGGAGTCATGGGCGACGATCAACGATATCACTGTGACGGCTCCGGTGACCGCCAGCGCGCGTGACGAGACCGGGATCGAACCGCTTCGTGAACGGTTGAGAGAGGCGTTACCGGCGACTCAGAAACGGATGACTATCCCGAACGGTGGAGATGCTCAATCGCTGTTATCGTGGGCATACGACCACTGCGAAGTCAGCAATGTCGAGTACAGCGATACATCGTTACAGTTCACCGCTGCAGGAAACCCTGATATTGTCGCGGAGGTAGACCGACGAGCAACGCGGCTTCAATCGGCTGGCTCTGGTGACTCTGAGTGACAGCCCACTCGGCACGAGCGGCGAGATTCTCTCCACACAGTGATAGCAGCGCGAAAGCCCTCGCTGCCGTTCGGTCGTCGACGAGGCACGACAGAGAGTTTCACCGCCGGATTGTCTCGTGTGAAAGCCCGGAGTTAGTCACGCATCGTCTTGTTTTGCCGATCAACAGACGCCAAACTATCTGCTAGTGGCTGTGTCTGGCGATTGTACCCCGGTGTAACCCACTTTTGTCGTCCAGTGTTGAGCGTCCCGCAGCGAGGTCTCCACTGATTGTGAGGCCACCTCTGCATATCGAGTCTCTATCACCAACCAATGGTACTCTCGTGGTGACCGGCTTGAGCAGTCTTAAGACACGCCGGTCACATAATTGCGTATGGAATTACGGGATCTTTCGGATCACAGTGAATACGTCCCTGGACGGGGGAAAAAAGAGGTTGCCCGTGAAGTCGGTCTCGACCCCTCCGAGCTGATCGCCCTGTCGTCGAACGAAAATCCGCACGGCCCTAGCCCGGCTGCAGCCGAAGCGGTGCGCGATTCTGCTGAGGTAGTGCATCACTACCCGAAAGCCTCCCACGCCGACCTGATCGACGCAGTCGCCGCAGAGTGGGACCTCACAGCAGAACAGATCTGGCTTTCACCGGGCGCTGATGGCGCGATTGATCTGCTCTCGCGTGCAGTCCTGGACCCAGGAGACGAAATTCTCATCCCGGAGCCGGGATTTTCCTACTACGGAATGAGCGGCCGGTATCATCACGCCGAGATGAACGGCTACGAAGTCTCAAAGGCTGACGAGTTCGCTCAACACCCTGAGACGGTGCTTGCGGCGTACAGCGGCGAGCGAATCGTCTTCGTCACCGCCCCCCACAACCCCTCAGGGACGGTCATGTCACTGACAGATATCGAGACGGTGGCAGATGCCACCGCCGATTCGACGGTAATCGCGGTCGATGAGGCATATGGCGAATACGCTGACATGCCCAGCGCCCGCCGGCTCCTGGACGATCGAGACGATATCGCTGTTCTCCGGACGATGTCGAAAGCTTACGGACTGGCCGGGCTTCGAGTCGGATACGCGATGGTCCCCGAAGAGTGGGCCGACGGGTACGCGAAGGTTAATACACCGTTTGCCGTGAACGAGGTGGGGTGCCGAGCAGCGATGGCAGCACTCGAGGATAAAGACCACGTCAACCAGACCGTAGAGACGGCTCGGTGGGCCCGAGAGTACTTCCGCGAACATATCGCGGCCCCGACATTCCCGTCGTCGGGGAATTTCATTCTCGTGGACGTAGGGGACGCGACCCGTGTCGCAAAGGCGGCTCGTGACCGTGGAGTCGTTCTTCGAGACTGCACGAGTTTCGGACTGCCGGGTTGTCTCCGGATTTCCTGTGGCACACGCGAAGAAACCCGCCAAGCGACAGAGACACTCAATCAGGTTCTTGCGGATCTCCAACTCGGTGTCCACGCATGACCTATCGATTAGCTGGCTGGCGTTCAACCCTGCCGTCGTGACTGACGGTGCCAACCCTCCGGATAAGCGAGAAATCTCCTATCACCGGCTCGCCGTCACCGGCACTCCAGGAACGGGGAAAACGTCTGCCAC
The DNA here is from genome assembly GCA_028274825.1 of Haloferacaceae archaeon. GTDB lineage: Archaea > Halobacteriota > Halobacteria > Halobacteriales > Haloferacaceae > J07HR59. The sequence continues at coordinate 927 of JAQCMZ010000109.1, read as the reverse complement.
CAAACTGCTGGACACGGACCGAACTGTACATCTCAACGAGTTGATCCGGGACGAGCAGCTGTGGCAAACTCGAGACGAGTCGCGCGGGGCCGTTGAGGCAGATCTCGAAGCCGTCAGGGCGCGTCTCGACGGTTGGGAGGGAATTGTGGAATCACACCTCGCACACTACCTGAGCGCTGACGCTGTTGTTGTGCTACGGTGTCACCCTAATCAGTTGGAGAGTCGTCTGCGTGAACGGGGGGCCTCTCAAGATAAAATTGCAGAAAACGCCGAGAGTGAAGCACTGGATGTGATCCTGTCAGAGGCAGTCTCCCATCACAGCCGCGATACTGTCTACGAAATCGATACCACTGAGATGGCTCCGACCACAGTCGCAGGTGAGATTCGGGCTGTCATGCGTGGCACCCGATCTCCGTCCACTGGAATCGTCGATTTCACCGATTTTTTCTAACTTCCACCGAATCGCGGTCGGGTCTCAGCGCGTCGTTATTACATTCTAAGCGATTTAATATGGACCGATCTGAGGTTGACATCCTCGTCCGCGTGACCGCGGCCGAATCCCACCGCACCGCTGGGTTGGGAGTGGCAGGGTTGCAGACTCCCAAGCCAACTCACCGTTGGAATCGGTGAGTGACCGGTCACTGGGCAGTCTCCTGGGAGTGGCCACCCCGGGACTCCTCTCCGTTGTCGGACTCGAACACCCAGTGTTGTGTTGGCCACAGAGAGTCCAACAGACTTCGATGGACTCGGAGTGACTTTCTCTGCGAGTATTCGCCCGATGCTTGGTGTGTGATTCCCACATCGGGCCACACTCTGTTTCCAGTCTGGGCGGACACTCGAACCGCCAGTTGTCGGGCGCTCGGCTACACTGGAGTCGTCCCCAGTACGCCGACGCTTGCAGAGACGGTGTTTTGGAACAACAACGGT
>JAQCMZ010000306.1 GCA_028274825.1 Haloferacaceae archaeon | reverse complement strand
AGTCCGGCCTTAGATGGTGACGATACTGAGTCTGCAAACTACACTTCGACATCCGTCGACATCTGACCGTGGAAAAGATAACGTTTTTTCCTAGGTAGGGTAATTTATCTGCTATGTCCAACGAACTGCACCGAGGACTGGAGGGCGTCCTCGTTGCGGAATCCGAACTGAGCTACATTGATGGTGATGAGGGGCAACTCATCTATCGCGGGTACGACATCGAAGATCTTGCCCGGAAGGCCAGTTACGAAGAGGTGTTGTTCCTTCTTTGGAACGGCGCGCTCCCGACGCAGACCGAACTCGACGCATTTTCTCGAAATCTCGCGGATGAACGGGAGATTCACTCGTGTGTGACTGACGCGATGGAGGCGCTTGCGGAGGGGGATGAGGACCCGATTGCGGCGTTACGAACCGGCATATCGATGCTGTCCGCTTCGGAGACAGGCCAGGAGACAGAGTCAGCGCATCCGGATATGACTCGCCAGCAGGGAAGTCGTATTGTCGCCAAGATGCCGACCGTGCTGGCAGCGTTCCAGCGGCTCAGAGTCGGTCAGGAACCAGTCGCGCCGGATCCAGAGCTTGGGCACGCCGCGAATTTCCTCTACATGCTGACTGGCACTCGACCAGACCTTGTTTCGACAGAGAGTTTCGACGAGGCCCTGACACTACATACAGACCACGGGCTCAACGCCTCTACATTCACGGCAATCGTGATTGGATCGACGATGGCCGACACCTACTCGGCAGTGACCGGCGCCGTCGGCGCGCTCTCAGGATCGCTTCACGGCGGCGCAAATCAGGACGTAATGCGGTTTCTCCGGAGAATACGCGATAGTGGTCAAGACCCCGTCGAGTGGGTTCACCAGTACCGCGAACAGGGCAATCGTGTCCCTGGATTCGGTCATCGTGTGTACAATGTCATTGACCCTCGAGCCGAGATTCTCAAAGGACGACTCGAAAAAATGGTCGAGGCCGGCGGTGACGACACGTGGCTCACCTACACATCAGCCATCGAACAGTCGCTTCGCGAAGCAGGACTCCCCGAAGACGGAATCGCGCCCAACGTCGATTTCTACTCAGGCGCGGTATACGATAATCTCGGCATCCCAGACGACTTGTACACCCCGATATTCGCGATATCGCGGGTCGGCGGATGGATCGGCCACACTCTCGAATACCAGTCCGATAACCGTCTGATCCGGCCCCTTTCACGGTACACCGGTGCCTCTAAAGCTGAGTTTGTCCCGCTTGAACAGCGGTGAACGGTCTCGAAAGCGTCTTTTTGTGGCTTTAGCGGCTCACAGCAGCTCTCTCACCCGCTCACGAGGGTGATTCCGACAAGCGGGGTCGCTGTCTGTACACAATCGAGAGACTGTATCGGCGGATGGGCCGCCGCCGCGATTTTCAATTGCCAGTGCAGCATTGGCATATGCAGTTCGTGACAAAGTGCGAGGCTACGCACTCATATTTGAGAGATCAGCCTTAGAATTTGAGACCTCTGAGTCTGACGGGCACTCAATTGTATTCTCTCCACCGATTCCCACACTCAGTGCATTTAAAAAACCGAGTCGGAGGCTCATCAGCAGAACCTGTCTGCTTGATTGTATACCACGCTTTACCATTCTCGCACTCATCACAAATCACATTATCTGCAGTGGGTTTGCCTTCGAAATTCGCATCCTCTGAAGTCTCAATTAACTCATCGTCTGTTTGTTCCGTCGTCGTCACAAACTCCCCTTCATCTCCCTCCTGTTCAGATTCATATCCGCAGGTCGAGCATCTCATCATACCACTCTGTTTCTTCATCATCGAACCACACTTATCACAAAATTGCATTATAACCTGTAGCTACTTGCTGGTCTGGATTAATCTTGTTGCGTTCAGCGGAAGGAGACTTCCGACAGTTCACGATGATAAAGAAACCAATTGTTCAGACGTGGAGTCTATGATTAGATACTCCAGTCAGTAGTGTCGTTTTCGGGATCAACCATCGGACAGTCGCGAACACGGAACCGGTCAGAATCGACAACGGAGACAATTGTAGCCGTTTCGTGCGTGCAGGCGGTCTCTGGCGGTTCGGTGAAGTATGGGCAATCTTGACAGTACTCCTGTTTGTCGACGACGTGCTCGACGGGACCGTCAGGATCGGCGTGCTGGGCCGCGCCCCCAACTGTTGGCTGTCTCGCCGACCCAAGTGTGTCCCAGACTGTTTCTGGATCGATATTAGAGACATCTATTTTCTCGAATATGTCTCCTCCCTGAGGATCGTCCTCGCGCACTTTGGGAGGCAAGTCAGTGTCTCTCTCGTGCTGTGAGACGGACTCTTGTTCGCTCTCTCGGCGATCTGTTTCGGGGTCGCTGACGGGGGTATCTTCCAGCTCAGGACGAACGAACAGATTCTTAGAGAGTTCTTCTTCTGGTATCTCTGCGTCTGCGGGGGTGTCAGGGTCTTCGGGGGAATCGTCATTACTCATTATGAGGGGGTGAATTATCAGAAGCACTCGGGTCTGCTGGGACGTCTCCTTCCAGTGCGGGTCTGTCTTCATGAGACAGTGTGGCGCTGCCGAAGAGTCCAGATGAGGGGACAACCCCGTCAAAGGTGGCATCACAGTGTGGACACCGGGGGATTCCGAGGAGACTAATGTTCACACTGCGGTCACAGCTTCCGCACTCTGCGGTCTGCGTGCCAGTCTGGTTGGCCTGTTGCTTGATTTCGGCGACACGGTCTATCCGTTCGGCTCGCTGTTCAAGGGCGGCTGTCTGGCGTTGGAGTTTGACGGTTGCTGACGCCAACTCCTGGAGTCTCTCCTCGATCTCTTCGGTCGTCTCCACTGGCGACGACCGGTCACTCTCGGCTGACTCTCGTCGGCCGCTAATAGTATCGATCCGGTTGCTCACCTCGGTGATCCGGTCGGACTGGTGAGTGAGTGTCGTCTCCAGGCTGTCGAGTGACTCTGTCAAGTCCGGATGGTCGTGGTCAGCGTTGGCTCGTGATTTCGTTTCTCGGAGAACATCGATAATCCGGGTTCTGAGGTCCTGTACCTGCTCGTCAAGATCAGTCTCGACTCGACCGAGCCGATCGACGGCAGTCGTGATTTCCTCTGCGTTAGCTAGTATCTGCTGTATCCGCTCGGGATTGCGGTTGATTGCCGCGACTGCCTCAGGGGCAAGGGGGTCATAATCGAGGTCTTCTCCCACCTGATAAGCCATCACGGCTCGCGCGAGAATCTCCGTGCGGCTCCGTCCAGTCTTGTCAGCCTGCTGACCGAGCCACGCTTCCAATTCGTCTGGAAGCTGTTGTGATTGTTCACGAGCCACATGAACTAATATGGTCGCCCCGACGGGAATGGCTTCCGGAGGTTCTCAGTGGCTATCATGACAAAGACCCTGAGGCTAGTTCTATCAGCCGTGGTGCGTTTGCAGACGTCGACCTCCGTTCTTTATCGGGTAGAATGGGCCAGTGTAGTCTGTGTCGGTGGGCGACCAACACCATCACCATCAGACCTAATCATCTTACACAAGTCCTGGCGAAAGCCCGCCACAGGAGGGATGACGCCGACGTGACGCGACATACCCGCGGTGTCGCGCTCGAGCGGAATTTGCTCCGTGACATTCTCCCGACACGCAACGCGGAGTTTTGACATGCGACACGTTGGGACGGGAAGGTGGCTGCGCTCGCGACGGCATCGAGTGCGTCTCGTCTCAACTCTCTGTCCCAGCCCGACAAGCAGCGGTCGGCACCGCAGGCACTCCCATCGGCTGCAACAGAGCGAGGAGTAGCGCCGATTCGACGGCCCGGCCCATTGTGTACGACACAGACCGCCCGTTCGATGAGTGCCATCCCAGCCTGGAGGCCGACAGTGAGCGGAAACGCACGTCTGTCACACCTCCCGAGAGGCCGACGCTCCGTTAGCGAACCCACACGCTGACAGTTGTAAGAGTCGACCGGCTAGATTCTACACAGTCGACTCCCACGGCTCAGTGAAAGGCGGTCAATCTGACCGGAATCAGTAGGCCAGACGGGGTATCCATCACCGTATTTTCCGGACATCGCTGATATCGAACCCGCTGTCGAGAATCTCAGTTTCGAATCGAACGATATTCTCACTCTCAAGCCGTGACAGGACACCCTGGAAGTCACGGACCACCATCGTCCGGGCTCGCTGAGACCCGCCAGACTCCCACGAGAATCCGAAAGTGCCACTCACCCCTGCCGTCAGGGTTGCCAGTTTCTGATCGGACAAACTGTTCGTGTTGAGCATCAGCAAGATCAGTCCCTCCCACTCAGTGGCGGCCCGTCGCAGTCCTTTCGTCAACATTGCAATATCGCTCCATTGTACAGCGTCAGCATCCGAGACGACTAAATCGGTGATAGAATCGATCACCACGAGATTCCCCTCCGCATGTTCGGTAAGACACTCACCCAGAGCGCTGAGCGGGTCCTCGCGACGCTCACCCTGGCCAAGATCGTTAAGACTCGTCGGTTCCCCGCGATACCATTCCCGCGGAATCGGGCTCAATTGGAAGTACTCCGCCGAGAGATCGTGAAACGTTATTGATTCAGTAGCTCCGTCGACGAGTTCGTCGGCCATAGTGAACTGCAGTTCCTGTCGAATCGCAGTCTCACTCGACGTGAACGAGATATAATGTACCTCTGACGGGTACCCCGAGTCTGCGTGAAGATCTCCATAATACAGGTCGAACAGTTCTGGGTCACTACTCGCAATCGCGTTGATCACCGCGCTGGTGTGGAGAAACGCCCGGCCGCCCGCACCCGCCTCCGTCGATAATAAGACGACGCTTCCAGCCGGGGCACCCCCACCCAATACTGAATCCAATCGGTCCACACCAAACGGAATCCGCAGCATATACTGATATTTGCTATGATGTGTAGAATAATACCCATTTCGCTAGGGTTCGCGGGTTCGGCATCATCACTGACCACAGATCCGACTGAGTTGCCTGACCACGATCCGGTCGGAGGTGACCGCACGACCGAGAGTCAGGTCGATTCGAGGAATCACGAGCCAGACAGCCACCAGACAGACGCGCAAGTAAGACCCAATCAGTCGCTGCGAGGATCGACTTGAGCGCCCCGATTCCGGCCGTCGACCACCTGAACGTCACCACCCACACCAGCGGCCTCGAGAGCAGCGTGGCCGGCCTCTCTGGCCATCTGTGCCTGCTGGGTGTTCGTGATCCCGTATACTGTCGGCCCCCAAGAGGACTGACCGGCACCGTGGACAGCGGCGGATTCACTTACCGAGGCAATGATCTCTCCGATTGGCGGGCGGTAGACACCGCCCTGTTGTTCGGCGTACCAGGACCCGTTGAGACGGCCGATTTCAGCGACGGCGGCGCCAAAATCAGACACCCGATTCTCGACGACGGACGGCAGTAAGCGTCGAATGATCACGCCTGTGATCTGATCTGCTGGACCCGGATCGGCTTCCTCGATCGCCGTTCGCATACTGCGTTCTTCTTCGCTTCCGCTGCGTCCTGGCGCGATATCCGGATTCACCAGGAGAAACTGCCATTCGTCGGGAATTGGATGACGAGCCGCCACCGCTGGGACAGTCCAATCGCCATCACAAGGGCGGTCCATCGTGAACCGGGTTGTTGGGTGACCGGTATCGAGAATGAAGCCACCACGTTCGAACGCACCTACACCAATTCCCGACCGGCCACCACGGCCCAGTGTCGGCGCGCGCTTTCGTGCTTGCGGGGCGCGGCCATACGCCTGCGAAATGGCCACCAGCGTCGAGAGCGCTAGTGCCGTTCCACTACCGAGCCCTGCATGACGGGGGAGCGACTCTGTCACTCTGACCGTCGCTCCGGGGACCTCGAGAAGGTCACACACTTGCGTGACATACTCACGAGTCTCCTGTTCACTTCGACGGGACACGTCACCGCTGGTTTTCACCCGGCTCAGATCAGTCGCAGTCGCCTCGAGAGTTGTTCGTGGCCCCTCAAGAGCCACCCCGAGCGCGCCGTAGAGCCGTTCGCGTGAGAGGCTCAGATTGCCGAACCCAAAATGGATCCGACCGCCAGTCGTCACTCGAACCATATCGTGGATACGAGAGCCGCCGAGTTATCAGTTCGCCCGCCGGCAAGACGATAACGGCACGAAACCGGCAAACAGTTGCTTGCCGGTGCCGCAAGCGCCGGCATCGACTCACTTGCGGAGCCACAGCCAGCCGCGAGGCTAATCACTCTGCTAATCTCGAGTATCATACTCGTCGGCGCTACGGCTGGGGTTTCGATGTAGAACGGACACCGACCGGTCTACAGTGGTTCGAGGCGAGTGCCTCGGGGTTTGACGGAAATCGAAGAAGAGTGATGACGAGAATCGTCGATTCTCGAAGGATGACCCCGAGGTGAAGCCGACCAGTAGGTTCAGGAAACAATAA
>JAQCMZ010000094.1 GCA_028274825.1 Haloferacaceae archaeon | reverse complement strand
GCCGCTCGCTCCTGCTGTGTCACGTGGGTTCGTGAATCCTTCGACGGGCTTCACCCTCGGGGGCATCCGTCGAGAATCGCCGATTCTCGTCATCACTCATCGGTGATTTCCGTCCGACCCCTCACACTCGGCCTGTTCCGCCTGTAGATGAAGACACACGATATGTTGCTGCGGGGACCGCGCTCACGCTTGCAACGGCCACGAGTGCGTCATAACTATCTCATACCGTCCCAGCCCGACCAGCGGGTCGGCACCGCAGCCGCAGATTCCCCCCAACTGCAATGAAGAGGAGGAGTGAGGCCGATGGCTCGGCCTGCCGCGCACAGTGCAGGGTGTTCGTGAGTGCCACTCTTGTTTAATTGGCAACACCGGGGTGTCCCGCGATTGACCCCGCCACATCGATACAGGAAATTATACGTAGCCGACGATACCTCAACGAACCCACCTGACAGCCAGGGAGATCTCGCGAGAACGAGAGCGAGGACGAGAGCGAGAACGAGAGCGAGAACGAGAACGAGAACGAGAACGAGAGCGAGAACGAGAACGAGAACGAGAGCGAGAACGAGAGCGAGCGCGGATTCCCCACGCCGAATCCCCTGGCTCAGTGGGAGAACGTCAATGATGGCCGAGTATGCAAAATAATGTCTGAGGGAACTCTCGTTGTGGTCATCAAATAGCAACTCCATATCAAGCACTCGACAGGAGAGTCAGCGGTGAGTCGCCGCCGCCGTATCGCCAGGATCTCGATATCTGGCGATTCCTCGTGACGAAATCTGATTTCCGAGGAATTATAATGGGTTTCACTGCTTGTTGACCCAATGAACGCGAATGACCGGGCGCTCGTGCGATTCACGTCTCTTGCTCACGCGATGTTCCACACGTACGAACTTTCTATCCCGCTTTTTGTCGGCCTCTGGATGGCCGAATTCAATGTCTCAGCAGCTATCATCGGAGTTGTCATCAGCCTCGGATTCGGGTTTGTCGGCGTAGGCGCACCGATAAGTGGCGTTCTCTCAGATCGGATGAATTCACGACGGCTGATTCAGCTCTCGATTGTCGGAATGGGAGTCGGATTCGGGATTGTCGCGCTCGCGCAGAGTGTAGTCTCACTCGGTGTCGCCGTTCTGCTGTGGGGGTGCTTTGCGAGTATCTATCATCCCGCAGGACTCTCGCTTATCAGCCGTACCGCGGATGCTCGTGGAACTGTTTTCGCCTATCACGGTGCAGGTGGAAACGTCGGGACTGCTTTCGGTCCTTTACTGACCGCGGTACTACTGTTACTCGCCGACTGGCGACTAGCTGCTGGTGTACTGTCGGCTATTGCGTTACTTGTCGGGGTAGTCGGCACACAGATCCAGTTTGACCTTGGCGAGATTGAACACGGCGAGGAGACGCAGACAGAGTCACTCACCGGCGAGCTTCGGAAGACCGCAGTAGAATCACGTGCCCTGTTTGCGACTGGATTCACGCTTGCGCTTGGTGCAGTGCTGCTGTACGGGATTTACTATCGTGGATTATTGACATTTCTTCCAGACATCCTCGCAGAAACGCCGGCACTGCGACCGTTCGAGTTACTCGGACAGACCGTCCAACCAGCTCAGTACGTGTACACGGCGCTGTTAACCGTGGGTATTGGTGGCCAGTACGTGAGCGGACGATTAACTGATCGTCTCTCCAGTAGCACTGCTTTCTTATCGTATTTTGGGATACTGGCCGTCCTCGCCGTGGCATTCCCGTTCGTCCGGGATTTCGGAACTGTCACACTCGTGGGAATCTGTCTGCTGTTCGGATTTTTCCTCTACGGGACAGCACCGATATATCAGGTGGTCGTCGCCCAAAGTGCCGGCGACGCCGTTCAGGGGCTCTCATTTGGATTTACGTATCTCGCAATGTACGGTGTTGGTGCCGTCGGTGCGTCACTCGCTGGAGTTATGCTGACACGCGCGACGAGCGCGACGCTATTTTTCACTCTCGGCGGGATTGCTGTACTTGGCGGTATTGTGGTATTACTGTTGAGGCGGGCGTCAGGGTGAGAGGTTCTCTTGTATGCGAGCATTCCAGCTCTGACGGGCTCACAAGGCGACAGCTTGGAGCGTCCCGACTGCAGGCCGGACAGTCACCGAGCGTGCTCTGACTGGAGAGTCGTGGGATTGTGAGGTTGTGGGTCGCCAGTGGCATTCCCGAGCACGAGAGCGGGCTTCAGTTTCCCCACGAGAGGGGCTGACTCGGGTCTTGGAGTCGACGACACCACCACCGACCGCCGACAGAATACCCGTCTCGCTGGCTGTCGAGTTCATGCCGCGGGTACCGTTAGGGGTGGGGGGTTTCGGCTCAAAACTCTGTGATCCGTCGCCTGACGGATCGGTGACGAGACCCCATCGAAAGCCGGCAGGTCGGCACTACCGGGGGAAGTGGCCTGCTCGGCAACGACCGGCTATGCCGGTGGCTGTCTCTCCGCGCAGATCGAGACCCGTGCACAACCGGGTGGCACTCACCGACTTGTATCGAGCACGATCTTCCCGAGCGTCCCCGGAGACTGTAGTTCAGCCATAGCCTCCCCAACTGATTCGAGTCCGAACACTGAATCGATCTCTACGGTGAAGGTCCCGTCAGCGAGCCGCTCGCCGACCTGTTCGAGAATCCGAGCTTGGTCGGCTGGTGAAGCCATCACCGACATGAATCGGAGGTCTGCATCAGCTTTCTTTGCCGACATTGACGTGGCACTATCGAGGGTAATCGGCCCGGTTTCTCCGATGATGACGAGGCGGCCGCCTCGTGCTAGGCAGGTCAGATTTGCCTCGAGATGAGCATCAGCCTGTGGATCCATCACTACATCGACTGTGCGGTTATCCACGGCCGTCGTTATATCTGCGGCGAGACTCTCACTCCGATAGTCGACGACAGCATCGGCGCCGAGATCCCGGACAAACTCGGCTGGCTCGCCATCGCGGGCGGTCCCGACGACGGTCGCTCCCGCTGTTGCGGCAATTTGTACGGCTGCGTGGCCAACACCGCCAGAAGCGCCGTGAACCGCTGTGATATCTCCCAACTGGAGACCGCCGCGAGTCACAAGCGCGCGCCAGGCAGTTGTAAACGCCATCGCAGCTGCTGCACCCTCCCGAAATGAGACGGATACTGGGAGCGAGGCCAGCTGTTCGACCGGCGCGACGGTGTAGTCTGCGCGCGTCCCGGGCGAAAGCAGTCCGAGCCCAGTCGCGAAAACACGATCACCCGGTTTGAACGCGGTCACGCCATCGCCTGTGGCCTCGACAGTGCCGGCGAGATCAGAGCCGCCGACGTGAGGGAGCCCGGATGGGGGACTCACGGCTCCCGTTCTAATCGTCTCGTCGATTGGATTTACGCTAGCTGCCTCGACTCTCACGAGAACGTCGCCCGAGTCCGGTCGCGGGCGGTCGACGGTCTCCAGCTGCAGCACGCTCTCGTCTCCATGTTCGTGATACCGAATGGCACGCATACACGAATATGTATCAAGCGGCTCAATAGTATTGTGGCTGGCGCTGTGGTAGGTCCTCAGCCAGGGAGACAGTGTGGGGCCTCGGTCCGGCGAGTGTTTTTGTGCTCGTCGTCGAGAACTGGAGTATGCGCGTCACTGGACTCGATCATATCGTATTGACCGTCGCAGATGTTGAGCAGTCTGTCAGGTTTTATCTGACGGTTCTCGGGGGCACAGCTGAGACGTTTGCGGGTGGGCGCCGGGCTATCTCTTTTGGCGATCAGAAAATAAATTTTCACCCGGCTGATGACGCGCATACACCCCACGCTACCCGACCGGAGCCGGGGAGCGGAGACTTCTGTCTGACCGTCACTGATTCGCTTGAGACCGTTCGGCAGAATCTCCGCGATCACGATATCGAGATCGTCCACGGGCCCGTCGAGAAGGTTGGTGCTCGCGGGCAGATGGAGTCGGTGTACATTCGTGACCCGGACGGCAACTTAGTGGAGTTGGCGCGATATGACACGAATGCTTAATTCCCCATCGAAAGAATCGCCTGTCATATGAGTGATGGCCACACCCACGTGGTACCCGAAGAGACTGGACCCCGTGATGATAAGCCCGGACGGCGATACGAACTCTCATCAGATCTGGGAATTGATGCGTTCAATCTCAATGTCGCGCTTCTTAAGCCGGGCGAACGGCTCTCGAAAAACCATTTCCACTACCACGATCACCAACAGGAGTTAGTGTACGTCGCCGAGGGGCGGTGTCGGGTTGAAGTCGACACAGGTGGGTTCGTCGCAACCCGGGACGATGTTGTTCAATTTGACGCGGGACGCGACGGCGCACACCTCATTCATAATCCATTCGACGAGGTAGCCAGACTCGTCGCGCTCGGCTGGCCGCCTGAGGGACGTCACCCTGTACACAAGCTAGCGACACAAAAAGAGATAATCGACGACGAGTGATCGGCGATTAAGATCTCTCTGCGTCATCTGCGTGTGTCTGCCCGCCAGACGTAGTCTGGCGACGTGGACGAGTCACACAGAGTTATCTGCCTGCCAGCGGTCGCTGATTACTGGGACCGGCGGAATCTTGAGCGGTGAGAGTGTCAGGTGTACCAGTCCCACCGAACGACCCGTCACTCCGACTTTGACGGGTTGTTCGTGGTCTGTGGCGGGTGGACCACGACTGCTGGCGCCATGTTGCTGGGGCTCCTCTCCCGGGCTGTGTCTGGGGTCCACACGTCGGTTGCACTACAGGGTTGCCAGCGAACCTCGGCGAACTCGGAGTGATGTTCGAGGGTGCGTTCGAGCAGCCGGGCACGGCATCGGATCAGTGTCGGGACCGACCATTCATCTAGACTGGTGGCGATACGTGAGAGACACGTTCTTCGACTGCCTGCTCGTCTCAGTTCACCGGGATGTTTTGATGATCAGTACTGCCGTAGGTTTGTCAGCGGACGCTCACTTCTTGGAGACGTAACCCGGGTGAGTCTCGCTGAGTAATCAGAGCCGGGTTTCGATTGCAGCAACGACTTCGCCAGTCGAGGCGGACCCGCCGAGATCTGGCGTCACCGGGGCGTCATCGTCGCCAAGTACTTGCCGGACTGCGTTCCAGAGAGACGCCGAGATATCGGGTTCGCCGAGTTCCTCAAACAGCATCGCGCTCGAGAGGACAGTGGCCATCGGATTGGCAATATCCTCGCCGACGATGTCGGGGGCACTTCCGTGTACGGGTTCGAACATCGATGGGTGTCTGCCGTCGACATTGATATTCCCAGATGGGGCCAGTCCCATGCTCCCACTCACGATCGCCCCGATATCTGTGAGAATGTCGCCAAAGAGATTCGACGCGACGAGCACGTCGAACTCCTCAGGCCTGCGGACGAGGTCCATACTTCCGGCATCGATAAGTAGCGGTTCGACCTCGACGGTCGGGTACTCAGTCGAGATTTCCTCTACAATATCGTCCCAGAAGGTCATACTGAACGCTTGGGCGTTGGATTTTGTGATACTCGTGAGATGTCCCTCCCGCGCTGCCGCTGCCTCGAATGCTGCCCGCACGATCGTCTCCGTCCCATCACGAGTGAATACTGCGCTTTGGATGGCCACCTCGTGATCGAGGCCATCGTGGACACGACCACCAGTATCCGAGTATTCTCCTTCCGTATTCTCTCGGTACACGACAAAGTCGATATCCCCACCCTCGTACCCGCGAAGCGGGCTCTCGACGCCGTCAAACAGGATCGACGGGCGCTTGCACACCTGCTGATTGAACCCCTTTCTGATCGGTAACAAGAGCCCGTGAAGCGTGAGGTGGTCCGGAACCTCCGGATGGCCGACCGCGCCGAGGAGGAGTGAGTCTGCGTCCGCGATCTGGTCAAGCCCGTCGTCTGGCATCATCGCTCCCGTTTCCAAGTATCGTTCCGTTCCCCAGCCGTAGTTGGTGAACTCTAAATCGATAGCGTGTCGAGAGGCCGCCTCGTGAAGCAGCGGAAGCGTTTCACTGACGACTTTCGGGCCAATCCCGTCTCCAGGAATGGTCACTATCTGGTAGGACATAATAGCGAAACTCGGTTAACCAGTGTAAGATCTTCGTTATAACCTTCCGCTTGCTCGTCCGCCGTGTCAACGCGTAGTGTCTCACAGTCAGCGGCCTTAGTGAGATAGCCTGAGAACGGTTCTTGCTCGCTTCAGCCTGGTCACTCACAATACTTTTTACCACTTCCAGAGAACATCATTTCATGGTGGGAGAAACAGCATACGACAGCATCACTGTTCGCGTTACGGATGGTGTGGCACGTATCGAGTTTCACAGACCGGAGGTATACAACGCGCTGAACAACTCGGTGATGCTTGATCTTCTTCGCGCGTTTGACGAGATTCAACTCGACCGATCAGTCGATGTTGTCGTGATCACAGGCGAGGGCGAGGATGCGTTTTCTGCGGGTGCGGATATCTCCCAGTACGCGGGTCCTGCCGAGGACCACGACCCGCGACAGAAAGACCGGCAAGAGCTGTTTTATGAGATGTATCGCAAAGCCTTTGACTGTCACGCGCCCGTTATCGCGAAAATCAACGGCTACTGCGTGGGTGGCGGGCTCATTTTCGCGATGTACTGTGACATGCGGATCGCGGTGGATGACGCGAAATTCGGCGTGCCGGTGACCGATATTGGGCAGATCCCAACCGGTAACTCCACCTGGCGGGCGATCGATCTCGTCGGGGAGGCGAAGGCGAAAGAACTCGTCTACACTGCCGGGATGATTGACGCCGCCGAGGCAGAGCAGATCGGGCTTGTCAATCACACTGTCTCTCGGGATGTACTCGATGAGACAGTCGATGACATCGTCGAAGCAATCCAGAACACGGGACGAGGCGCGGTGAAAAACTCTAAGCGCGCGCTCAATCACGCCACGGATGCAACCAGTGCAGTCGAGAACCGCGAATTCGAGTCGACCGTCTGGTGGGAACAGTTCGCGACTGAGGAGCGTAAGCGACGTGTCGACGAGTTCAACGAAGCATGACGGGAGGTCCACTCGCTGGGCTGACTGTCGTCGAGATGACCGGCCATCGAGCAGGTCCGTTCTGCGGCTCGCTTCTCGCGGATATGGGTGCGGATGTCGTCAAGATAGAGCGGCCCGGTGTCGGTGACCCCGCCCGCCACCAGGGAGTCGGTCCCGACGGGAAGTCCGCATATTTCATGGTGAACAACCGGAACAAACGCTCTGTTACGCTCGATCTCAAGACCGACTCCGGCACCGAAGCAGCACTGTCGCTGTTAGACGAGACCGACGTGTTCATCGAAAACTTCGGGTATGGAGTCATGGACAAACTGGGAGTTGATTACGAGACTGTTACCGACAGGAACCCCGAAATTGTCTACGCGAGTATCAAAGGCTACGGCGAGACCGGGCCGAAAAAACAACAGGCTGGTCTGGACCTCATCTTGCAGGCGGAAGGCGGAATCATGAGCGTCACTGGGCCGGCAGACGGAACCCCGGTCAAAGTCGGGCAAGCAATCGGCGATCTCACGACTGGTATGTTCGCCGCGATTGGTGTGCTCGCCCGGCTCTACGAGCGGGATGGATCCGCAGATGCGCCTGCCGAGTCGTTTGCCGGGAAATTCGATATCGGATTGTTCGATTCTATCGTGACACTAATGAATGAGTATCTCACCGCCTACTCGATGGACGACTCAGTGCCGGGGCCGCAAGGAACCACCCACCAGACGATCGTGCCCTACCAGCGGTTCGAAACCGCTGACGGGGCTCTCGTTACCGGTGTCCCGAGCGATAATCGGTGGAGTGATTTCGTCGAGGCAGTCGGTCGTGAAGAATTGAGAGAGTATCCGACGAACGAAGACCGAGCCGAACACGTCGACACCGTTATCGAGATTATTCAGGAGGAGTTCGGAGCAGCCTCAACTGAATACTGGCTCGACCGGCTCATCGATTACGGATTCCCGTGTGGACCGATTAACGATGTCGAAGATGTCGTTAATTACGACCAGACACGAGCACGCAATCTCGTCGTTGAACACGACGACCCCGACTGGGGAGAGTGTCTGCTTCCGGGGCATCCGATCAATTTCCCCGAACACGATAATATCATCCGGTCGCCTGCTCCCCGTCTGGGCCAACACACGGAGTCTGTGTTAGAGAATATCGCCGGCGACCAGACGACACTCGATGAGTGGCGAGACGGCGGCGCGTTCGGCACCGAGTGAGTTTCTCTCTTCTCTTTTCCTCTCTTCGGTTCCCGGCCTGTTTGGGTCTCACTGTGACACTCTAGTGTCCGCGCAGTCGGCTGCGTGAGCGGGCGGACAGTGCCTAAGAGAGTGTCTCGCGACCGAACCCGAGCGGGAGCCCACCCCTCATGCTAGATCACAGACGCGTTGGGTATTCCGGGTGGCAGAGACAACAAATAGATACGCTCTTAGGCTACCCGTCCAGTTCAGCGAGACGGTTCGGTGATCACTACGGCGATAAGAGATACTCAACCACGACGCACAGATCAGACCGATCACCCACGCTCGATACGATGTGTTACCGGTCCCTGTTGAGAGGGCCTGGCCGTGATCTCTTTTCTGTTCGCGCTGAACACGCTGAGATGCTTCCAGAGTCCGCGATGGGGCGTGTCGTGAAGACCGTGTCTGAGCCGACAACCGACGAAAGATGCGTGGTCTCTGTGATAGTGGGCAGCGTGAAACACTCCGATTCGATGGTAATGGCATGGTTCCTCTCGACTGGAGTTTTCCTGAGACAACCGTCGAAACGCTATATGAGATTCGTTCTATCTCCATCACTCGGCCGGCGATGTCGAGCCTGCTGCGCACGGAGTGAACACACCTTCCCACTGACGGCACCGTCTCGCCTCTCGACTGTACTGGTTGCTCGCTTGCGAGAAGTGCGTTGTCGAGACAAAAGGCTTCGCGAGCGCAGTTCGATAATCACAAAAATTTAACAATTTAGGCTAGTTAAACTATACCAAGGATGGTGAAGAGTGGTAGCCAAGCTTCCAGTTGGTCCCGGATTCAATCTATCGTCGTCACTCCAGCCCGCGCGTCCACTCGCGTCGGTCAGTCCTTGTGTGAGTGCACGCGGCGAGTATCACACGGCGCGATTCCGCCAGAAGCTGTCGAGATGAATGGCGCTAACTCTGGTGAACCACGTGGTGAGTGCTGTGTCGGGCCAGGCAGTGTCGGTGGCTCGGTGTTCTGTCGGCAGGGACGTGCGTTCTTGCACAGCGCCGTCACAGGGAGCAGCTATCAGCACTGGTTATCTCGCTCACGCCGATCAGCCGCCGCTCACAGACATACTGGCAACGACAGATGAATCACGCCGTCTCAGCACGGTCGGCTCTCACCACTATCGGGTGGACAGTAATCGGATTACTGATACTTGCCCTCCTACTAAGAGTTGTCGGAGTAGCCGAGATTACCGCAGTCTTCAGTCAGACGACTATGTCCTGGTTGCTCCTGCTCGTAACTGCCGGGGTAATCCCGGCTTTCGTGTGGGGGTGTTCGCTTTGTTTGACATTCGAAATGATCGGTGCGGACGTCCCGATATGGAAGGCAATCGCGTTTTTTATCGCCTCGATTTTTTTGAACAGTATCACGCCGTTCGGTCAGGTGGGCGGTGATCCGCCGAGTGCACTGTTGATGGCCCAGGACAGCGGGACATCGTTTGAATCAGGGCTCGTCGCTATCGGGACTGTCGGCCTCGTCAATCGAATGGCTGCCATCTTGCTCGGGATTCTCGGGGGGGCATGGTACAGCACTCGTGTCGCCGGCTCTGGACAGATCTGGGACGTTGTGCGTCTGAGTGTCGTTGTCGGGGCAGTCGTGCTCATCATCCTGGCGGCCGTGTGGGTGCGACGACGCCAAATCCCCGGTCAAATCGGCAGGATTGTCGGCCGATTTAGCGGGGTCAACGACTATCAGTCTGTGATACCGTTCCCCAGCCGAGAGGAAGTTACTAGCTGGACCACCGACGTTGTCGGGAAACTCGAGCGGATTGCGTCCAATCCACGGTCGTTGGCCGTAGTGTTCCTGGTTAGTCTGTCTGGCCAGGTTGTAACAGCGGGAGTGTTCTGGCTTGCAATCGCCTCGGTGGGGGCGGGTGCTCCCTTCGACGTGGTTATGATTCTTATCCCGGCAGGCAAGATAGCTGGGATCACACCTACTCCAGGCGGCACTGGCAGTGCAGAGGTGCTGTTGACGAGTCTCCTTGTCGCGGGGGCGGGATTGGCCGCATCGGTCGCGACTGCCGCGACACTTCTCTACCGAACAACTGCTTTCTGGCTCCCGACAGTTCTCGGCGGTCTCACAACCGCCGGGCTTCTCGTGCAATCGCGAGGCCAATGACCGCAACAGTCACCGTCTCAGCATTGTAATGTTGAACCCGCCGGATGACAGTTTGGAGTCGGCTGTTCAGCGTTCGTCATCGTCTGTCACAGACGGGCTATCTGGTTACGGCGACTAACGGACCA
Organism: Haloferacaceae archaeon; assembly: GCA_028274825.1. Classification (GTDB taxonomy): domain Archaea; phylum Halobacteriota; class Halobacteria; order Halobacteriales; family Haloferacaceae; genus J07HR59. The sequence continues at coordinate 4,566 of JAQCMZ010000094.1, read as the reverse complement.
GACTCACCAGTCGATACGGTCTTTATCCTTCCAGAGACATCCAGACGGATTTCCGGGGCGGAATCGCGACAGCCACACTGGTGTCTCAGCGCCTTTTTTCGGTGCCCGTGGCGCCTCTGACCCGCCCATGTTCGTTTCCACCCAGCCCGGCGAGACAGCATTCGCGAGTAGTCCGGCGGTGCTGTATTCTGCGTGCAGATACGCCGTCAGTCCTCCAAGCCCCACCTTCGAAAGTCTGTACGGTGGGAATTTGTCACCCATTCTGTTTTCGGTGAATCGGCCGAGTCCCGAAGAGAGGTTGACGACTCGCCCGCCGTCAGTCTGTTTCAACAGCGGTATGGCGTGTTTCGCGACGAGCGCAGGCCCCCGAAGATTGACCGCGAGCGTCCGGTCGAGTTCCTCGGTGTTCATCTCGTGAATCGGGCCGGATTCCGGAAAGATTCCAGCGTTATTGACGGCAATATCGAGTCTTCCTGTCTCCTCTCTAATTCGGTCGAGTGCAGCACGAATCTCGGCTTCTTCTGTCACGTCGAGTTGGATCGCCTTCTGTTCAGCCGCGGTGATATCGGACACATCCCGCGCCCCGGCGTAGACCGTCGCCCCGAGGTCTGCCAGTTCGGCGGCGATTGCTGCCCCGATTCCGCGGGTCGCCCCGGTAACCAGCGCTATCTGCCCGTCTAGCGAGTCGTACAGTTCAATCGTCATATCGTAACGTCGCGGCGGTGACGGATAAGCGTGGACTCCGTGAGGTCTCGATTCGTCACTGCGGGTCACGAACGGGAGACTGGAGACGGACCGCCTGTCGGGGGGCATATATATCTCACACTCTCGGTACAACTGTGAACTGTCTGTTCGTCGGCGCCGGAGCAATCGCAGATGAGTACGTCCGCGGGCTCTCGGCGGGGTCGCTTTCGTTGGCCGGAGTGTGTGATCTCGATAAAAAGCGGGCAACAGCACTGGCCGACAGGTACGACTGCCCGGGGTTCACCGATTTAGAGGCGGCATTGACGAGCGTCGACGCCGATTTAGTGGTGAATCTCACGAGCCATGCTGCACATGCGGCGGTGACCCGCACTGCGCTGACCGCCGATCGGCATGTTTACTCACAGAAGCCGATAGCGCTCGAGACTCAGGCGGCCAATGAGTTGCTCGAGACTGCACGTGAGAAGGGACTTGCCCTCGCGTGTGCGCCCGCAACGCCACGGGCTCCGGCACAGCAACGCGCCGGGCGGTTACTCGCTGACGGCCGACTCGGCCCGATTCAGCTCGGCTATGCCCACGCTCACGTCGGTCGGGTGACCGACTGGCACGATCGCCCGGAGTCGTTTCTCGAAACCGGCCCACTGTACGACGGTGGTGTGTATCCTCTGGCACTGTTGACAGCCTGGTTCGGCCCCGTGAAACGGGTCCGTGTCGCCGACACCCTCGATATCTGGCCGGACCGCGAAGACCAGTCCCCGACAGCACCCGGCCACGTCGAGGCGATGTTAGAGTTCACCGCTGGACCCATCGTCAGACTCACTGCCAGCCTCTATACACCACACCGTGCACGAGAGTTTTATGGGCTTGAACTCCACGGTGACGACGGCTCGTTGTATCTCTGCGATACTGGCGCGATGGACGACGCCGCTGATGCGGTGTCATTCGGTCGTGTCGGCCGAGAATACACGATTGTCCCGCCACAGACGTCGACAGATGGCCGCGAGTATCTCACCTCTGTCGAACAGTTTGCGGCGCGTATCGAGAGCGGTGAAGCCCCGCGCGACAGCGGTCGCCAGGGAGTCCATATCGTTGCCATCTGTAACGCGATCGAGAAAGCAGCAGAGTACGGCGGCCCTGTGAACGTGAAACCGTATGGCCTCTCTGCTGGCCAGGTGATCACTCCCGCTGAACCTGCAGCCATGGAATCCACAACCACAACCGCAACCGCAGCCACGACCACAAACTCACCCACAATCTCCACCCCGGCCAATCGTGACGGAGGGGTCACTCTCCCACCAGTCGGGTTCGGCTGTTCGCGGTATCGAGACGGCGAGTATCACGACCGTGTGGAATCTATCACGACAGCACTCGACGCTGGGTACCGTCTTCTCGACTCTGCTGAACTGTATGGGAACGAACACCGAATTGGCGAGTTACTGGCGACTCCTGGCAGCCCGGATCGAGAATCCGTCTTCATAATCGGGAAACCCTGGCGCACGAACCATCGCCAGGAGAATCTTGTAACCGCATGCACAGGGAGTCTTAAAGAGATCGGTATTGACGCGTTCGACTGTTACATGCTTCACTGGCCGGACGCCTGGGCACATCGCGGCCGACTCGACCGATTGGCTGAGAAATCGGTCACTCGACAAGAGGAACTGACCTTTCCCGAAACCGATGACGGCACGATCGAGACTGCAGAAATCCCTCTCACGACCGCCTGGGAGAATATGCACCACGTCGTCGATCGCGGATTGGCGCATTCGATCGGTGCCTGCAATATTTCGCTAGCACAACTGGAGACACTGCTGGAGACGGGAGACGTCGACCCGGCGCTGGTTCAGGTCGAACGACACCCGTACCAGCCACGCAATCAACTGGTGGCTGCCTGTGACGACCAGAATATCCGTGTCATAGCACACTCACCGCTGTCGGCGCCCGGGCTGCTCGAGGAATCTGTGCTTCGGGAGATTGGTCACGAGCGGGACCTCTCGCCAGCAGAGGTAGTGATCTCGTGGAACGCCACGCACGGGGTCGTTCCGATTCCCTCCAGCACAACGGAATCACACATTCTCGGGAATCTTCGGGGAGCTGCGACACGGTTGAGCCCTGACGAGTGTGCCCGAATCGAGACGCTCAAAAACCCTGACTTTGAGCGGTAACCCGTCAGGGTCGGACGATGCTGGAGTCGGAGCGAGAGCAAAATTTGACGCTCTGTTGAGTGACGATGTCGGTCAAGATGACCGGAGGTCGAGTCGGCTCGTGAGTGGCTCGCTGCACTATTCTCACCGCTGTGACTGCTTCAAAATAGCTCTACTCTCCCGGTATACAGGCGCCAGCCGTCACGCTTGCCGGCGTACTCGTATCCGGGCGGCAGATCAATACCCCAGTTTTCCAACTGCGTCTCGACACCGTTCACGTACGTTTCGACGAACGAGCCGTAGCCGCGGATCATGTCGGGCGTCTGATCGCGATCGATCTGATACTCGAGTCGTGTCTCCCCGGCGGCCAACTTGGCAGCGTCACACGGGATATGCACCCGCAGATCTGAGCGAAGGCGAGCAGACACAGGGTGTGAATCTCCAGTGAGAATCCCTCGCCCAAACGCGTCGATCGCGGTCACCGCTTCGTCAGGAACGTGATTCATTCGTATTTGCGGGGATCGAAGTTGAGAACCGATTGCTCTTTATGATGAGATTCGATCATCACGTCCGCTCGCTCTCGGAGCCACTCTGGAAGCATCGACACCTGGTCGGCGTGATCCGGCGGGTTTGCGTCACTGTCGCCGTGCAATCTCGCAGGTTCCGAGTAGTGAGCAATCGGACGCACCGTCCCCCAGGTGTCAGCCGCCATCTCGAACGCCTCGCGGTAGGTGAGTCCGCGATCTGCAAACGAGTGATGGTGATAATCGAACGTGACCGGGGTTCCAACCCGATCGGAGACGCTCTCGACCAGCTCCGGGACGCTCCACAGCGACCCGGCATCGTCGTTTTCGACGACTAACCGCTCTCGTGCCCGTGGCGGGAGATTCTCGATCACAGTGCAAAACCGATCGGCAGTCGCTGATTTATCGCCGTAGTGGGCCCCAATGTGAACGTTGATTGCGTATCGTGGGATTCGCTCGAGTCCGAGGAGGTCGAGCCATCTCCCGTGGTGGACAACCGATTCGACGGACCGCTCGACGACGCTCTCGGATTCGCTCGCTAGCTTACACCAGAAATCCGGGTGGAAGCTGAACCGCATCCCAGAATCCTGAATCAGGTTTCCACACTCTTGAGCGACCTCTCGCACATACTCGTAGTTCGGGAGTTCCGTGAGTGCAAACTGTGAGTTCCATGGGATGAGCGTCGAACTACACCGGTAAAACCCGATATTGTGTTCGCGGTTCCACTTGAGGATCGCACGTAAATCCTCGATATTCTGGCGTGTCAGCTCGGCTGCGTACTCGATCCCCTCTGACTCCCACGTCGCTTTCTGCATGTCACGGTTACACCGACGTGGCGGGTCGCGATCCCGCAGCGTTCGGTTCATCGCAGCATAACCCAGCATTTGTTGATATAGATGAATCCCACAGGGGTATATCCGCTTATTGCCGCCGGAGACCGGGTACCCGCCCTCGCCGGGTGCGGGGATCGACTCGGTGTTGTGATCAGTCACGTCGGCAGCGTCGAGACGACTGCCGCGGAAATCGATTCCGAGACAGTCCAGAACAGATTAAGGGTGTCATAGAACGGTTGGCATGGGTTTCTGACATCGGTCGAGAGGACTGCTATTGCTGCTTTTGAATGGCGGCACCATGTTCTCTCTCTCAGACGCCGGGGTTCTGGAAGCTCCTGAGGTGTGTGAATCGTTCTATGACTCCCT
>JAQCMZ010000093.1 GCA_028274825.1 Haloferacaceae archaeon | reverse complement strand
ACCACTAGAAATGTACTCTGTCACGAGACGAGCGGTCCAAGACGACTTGCGGGACTGCCCGGAGTGTGGGTACTGTGGGGTCCTCGTTTGGGTGCTTGTCAGCTCGTATAGCGATTACGAGCCCAATTGTCGGTGTCCACCTGGTATCGTCCGATAGCCGATTCTGAGTCTCTGGGTGTCAACACTGTCGGAAATATACTCACGAGTAATAGGTTCCGTGCCGGCGTTTCGAAAGACGGGATTTGACCACAGCAGCTATCTTCTATTCGATTCGTCTTATATTGAGTATGAATTTCGGTGGATCTCTCAAGATGTTCCCGTCATTCGACAGTTGGTACGGTGTCTCTGTCTCCGAAAGGCGGTAAATTGGCCAGTTAAACGATTATTCGGTAGTGAGTAAATTTCTTATACCAGAGTACTCATAGACAGTTGTGATACAATCATCGATATCCCACGAGGAGGGGCTGTACATCGATGGCCGATGGACAGACCCGCAAGACTACATCGAGGTAACGGATCTGGCAGACGGCGGCGTATTCTCACGTGTCGCTGCTGGAACACCAGCCGACGTTGATGACGCGTTGGCCGGAGCCGCGGACGCCGAACCCGTGCTGCGGGACACGACAGTCGTCGAGCGGGCACGATGGGTCACCGATATCGCTGACCGGATAGACGACCGGAAATCCGAGTTGGCAGAGGTAATCGTCCGTGAAGCGGGCAAACCAATCTCCAGTGCACGTGGTGAAGTCGACGCCGCTGCCGAGCGATTCCGACGCGCCGCAGGAGAGATTCGCTCGCTGAGCGGCGAGTACGTTGAGGGAACTACTGCCGGCCACGAGGGGTGGAACGCAATCGTCCGACACGAACCTGTGGGGACGGTGCTGTGCATCACCCCATACAATTATCCACTGTCTACGACGGCACTACAACTCGCCCCCGCACTGGCTGCGGGGAATGCGGTAGTGTTGAAGCCAGCCTCGAAAACCCCCGTCAGCGGCGCGATACTGGCTGAGATTATCGCTGAGACGGCGCCAGATGTCCCAGCCGGCGCGTTCAGCTTCGTCTCCGGGCGAGGAAGCGAGATTGGTGATGTTCTTGCCGGTGACGACCGGGTTAGCGCAATTGCGATGACGGGGTCTTCCCGAGCCGGGATTCACGTCGCCGAGGTTAGTGGACTCGTGCAGTTGCACATGGAACTGGGTGGTAATGCCCCGGCGATCGTCTTCCCCGACGCCGATCTCGGAGAAGCCGCCGCGAGCGCGGCAGCAGGGTCGCTGAAATACGCCGGACAGCGGTGTTCAGCGGTTTCTCGCGTACTCGTCCACGAAACCGCCCATGACGAGTTGGTCTCACGTCTCGAAGCAGAGCTGGCAGACTGGGAGCCCGGAGACCTGTTCGACCCCGAAACGACGCTCGGGCCGCTCATTACGGAATCTCAGGCAGCGTGGGTTGACGAACTCGTCACCGACGCCGTCGAGCGAGGCGCATCACTCATTACGGGTGGCGACTATAACGGCTGTATGTACGAGCCGACACTCCTCGCTGACGTTCCCCGTGACGCTCGGATCGTCCACGAAGAACAGTTCGGGCCGGTGATTCCAGTCGCCACGTTTGCAGACGACCACGACGCAATCTCGATCGCCAACGAGGGGGATCTCGGTCTTGACGCGGCCGTGTTCACCAGCGATCACGACCGTGCCATGCACGTTGCAGACCGTCTTCGGGCTGGAGGAGTCCGGATCAACGGAGCCCCGAGTCACGGGATCGGTGACATCCCGTTTGGTGGCGTGAAAGACTCCGGAATCGGGCGAGAGGGAATTGGCGACACCATCGAGGCATTCCTCGAGAAGAAAAGCATAATTCTCTGATGCGGCGAGCCAAGATTGTCTGCACGTTGGGTCCTGCCTCGGATAATGTGGAGACAATCGAAGACCTGATCACGGCGGGAATGTCGGTTGCCCGTCTTAACGCCAGCCATGGAAGTACTGACCACAGAGCAACTGTTATCGATCGCGTCAGAGACGCTGCCGAGCGCCTCGGCGACCCCGTCGCAACCATGGTCGATGTCTCTGGCCCAGAGATCCGGACTGCCCCACTGGAGGACTCGATCGAGTTGGAAGCGGGTGAGACGCGTCGACTCGTAGAAAGCGAGACTGTCACCAGCGAGACTATCGGGCTGTCGATGTCGGTAGCGGCTGCAGAGCCGGGTGACAGGGTTCTGCTGGATGACGGCCGCATTGAGACGACGATCATCGCCGTCGAAAACGAGTCCGTGACCGTCCAGATCGACTCTGGGGGGAGATTGGCCGGCCGCAAGGGTGTCAACGTGCCCGGAGTCGATCTCGAACTCGAGATGGTGAGCGAGACTGACCGTCAAGAGTTGGAGTTAGCCGCTCGGAAGGAGGTGGAGTACGTGGCCGCGAGTTTCGTCGGCTCGGCAGAAGATATCTACGCGATCGACGGTGCCTTGGAGTCATCAGGTGCCGATATCCCAGTCATCGCGAAAATCGAGCGGGCTGAGGCCGTCAGTAATCTCGACGAAATCCTGGAAGCCACCGAGGGTGTGATGGTGGCACGAGGCGATCTCGGGGTGGAGTGTCCTCTCGAGCGGGTGCCGCTCATTCAAAAACAGATTATCCGCAGCGCACAGCGCGCCGGTGTGCCAGTCATCACTGCGACAGAGATGCTGGATTCGATGATCGACTCACGCCGGCCTACCCGAGCCGAGACGTCCGATGTCGCAAACGCCATTCTCGACGGGACAGACGCGGTAATGCTGTCCGGCGAGACGGCAATCGGGAGCCATCCGGCCCGTGTCGTGGAGACGATGAATCTCATCGTCAGCGATGTCGAACAGAGTCAACAGTATGCCGAGTCACGGGAAAATCGTGTGCCACCAGCGGGTGACCCTCGAACAGACGCAATCGCCCGCTCGGCACGCTATCTCGCGCGCGATGTCGATGCGAAAGCGATCGTCACCGTCACTGAGTCGGGATACACCGCACAGAAAGTGTCTAAATACCGCCCTGCAGTACCCGTAGTCGGGGTCACGCCCGACGAACAGGTGCGACGCCGACTCGCCCTCACCTGGGGGGTGACTCCCCGCTATCAGCCCTCGCCTTCCGGTGGCATTTCGGAGCTTATCGACCAGTCGGCGACAGCCGCAATCAACGCGGGCATTATCGAGAGCGGCGACACTATCGTCGTTCTCGCTGGGATGATGACCAACCTGGACGGCGCTAACACTACCAACACAATGAAAGTGCACATTGCAGCAGAAATCCTCGCCAGCGGCCGAGGGGTCCGATCCGGGCAGGCCGAGGGGCCGGTGTTCGTCTCCGATGACGGCGACTTGACAGCCTGTCCAGGGGGCGCGATCGTCTCTGTCCCGGCCGAATTTGACGGGGAGTTCGTCGGCAATCTCTCGAAAGTCGCGGGGATCGTGTCTGCCGACCATGGGACGACCAGCTATCCGGCTGTCGTGGCCCGAGAACTTGGAGTGCCGATGGTAAGTGGGATCGAACAATCCCTCCCACAAGATCATTCCGTCGTCGTGGACGGTGAACGCGGCGTCGTGTACAGGGAGTGACCGCTCTCGCCACGGAGCGAACAAACGACTACTGGTTTAAGAGTCACAAAAGCTGTGCCGCCGACCGTGACGAGATACCACCATCGCAAGCCAACCGAATCTCACACAGCGGGAACAGCGCGGAAGCCCACGGCTTGAGCCGGAGGAAGCGCGTAATCGGTATGCGACTTCACCGAGAACTGTAATATCCGTCTCACAGGCCCAGAAGCGGTCGGTGAGACGGGCAGTCTGTCAGGCTTAAACTTGGGGATACTGAACGAGTCCCTCTGACTCCCCTGCTGGAAGCCGCCTGAGAAAGCCCGGGTTTCGAAAGAGATGGGCGTGGGGCTGTCCGCTCGTGGAGCACGACACTTGCGAGTCCACCGACAAGCCCACCCGTTTACGGGTGGGGAGCTGACAAGCACACGTCCCGTTTCAGGAGGGGACTACTCTGAGCTTCCGACCTGAATCGCCTGGATCAGCGAGTACACGGGGATTCCTTCAATTTCTTCGATTCCTTGCTTGTCAACGAGAACCACACACGCCACCGGATTCCCCCCACGCTCGGTGATCCCCTCGATTGTTTCGCGCATAGTCGTCCCGCTGGTGATGGTATCATCGACGATATAGCAATCCCGACCGCGGATATTCGCGAAGTTCCGCGAGAAGGTCCCTTCCAGACCCTCCATGTCGCCTTCCTCCCACTGGTGTTTCCGGGGTGCGTACGCCGAAATATCGGTGTCGAGTTCCCGGGCGACAACCGTGGCCAACGGCCCACCCGCCTTCTCGATGCCGACAGTCAGATCGACTGCCTCCCCTTGCTTGGAGAGTAAGTCCGCCATCGCCATCCCAGCGTGCGTCAGCCGGGCAGAATCACGGCCGATAGCGCTCCAGTCGACGTGGATATCGCTCGGCCTGCCAGTCTGTTGTCTCACCGGAGCGGTCATACTCTCCCCGCGACCGAGAAGCCACGTCGCGGTTTGACGGGATATGTTCAATTCGTCAGCGATCTCGCCGTTCGAGAACCCGCGGTTGGATAGTTCCTGTGCGCCTTCGATGAGGTCATCTACGTTTTTCATGATTCACGCTCGGTGGCTGCCATCATCACTTGCCACCTGGGTTCGTCGCTGTTGGTGGGTGGGCTCGGCCCTGCCTACTCATACACGAGTGCCCACACTCATAATTGTATAGCGTCATCACAGTATTTCATGCTACAGCTTAGAGACCGCAGCTAAGTCTCTGTGATTTCCGTACCCGTTGGGATACCGCCGGCAGTAATCAATCCGCGTTAATCACGGTTGCGTCGGTTGGGTTCGGTTCACCGAAGGTCACGACGAACTCGTCGAGTCGGTCAGGATCATCGGCGGCAGGTAACGGAGTCGTCGCCGTCGTACAGTCAGCGTCGACATCAAGCTTGGTGCACAGCTGATCGGTCGCGATTTCGGCCATCTCTCGATGCGTGGTCAACTTCCCCCCGACAACACTCATAAAGTTCGACACTCCGTCGTCTGCATGATCGATGACTGAAAATCCACGTGAAATGCCGCGGCGGTCTTCGCCAACCTCGTCAGGCGCGTACAGCGGCCGGACACCCCACCATTCGCGTGTGGTGACTGCGTCGGCCATCGGCGGCAGCATATCCGCACATTCCTCGATGGTACGCTTGACTTCCCACTCTGCATGCTCGTAGTCGTCGGGATTAGACACGGGAACGCTCGTCGTCCCCACGACAGCCTCGTTCTCGTGTGGGATGACGATATCTCCGTCGTCAGGCTCTCGACAGCGGTTCAGTACAGGTCCGAGATCGTCGTATTCCATGGCGATCATCACACCCCGTGAGGGGGCCATACCCACATCGACATCCGCCATCGACGCGACTTGGCCAGCCCACGGACCGGTCGCATTGACCACGTGGTTGGGAGTCACGACATCATCGACAGACCCGCCAATCTTCACCTCGGTGATCTGGCCGTCTGTCACCGTGAACTCCTCAACAGGAGCCTGCGTATGGACTTCGGCACCGCGGTTGGTCGCGTCTGCAGCACTGGCTGCCACAAGTCGCGACGGATAGATGACTGCGTCCGGGACTTCCAGCGCACGAACCACCTCCGAGGAGAGATCTGGCACCCGCTGACGAGCCGTTTCTCCGCTAATAATGCTCGTCTCGATACCCACGTCTTCGCACGCAGCCCGTTTTTCATCAAAATACGCAGGATCGTCATCGGCAAGTTGGACGAACAATCCGCCTGTATCTTGAATGCATTCGCCAGCAATCTGGCGAAGGATCTGGTTTTCAGAGATACAGTCTTCTGCCCCGATTGGATCGCCTTCTGCGTACCGCGCCCCGCTGTGGAGCAGGCCATGTGACCTCCCCGATGTCTCGCCGGCAAGTCCGGTACTATCAACCAACATCGCGTCCACTCCACGAAGGGAAAGATCCCTGAGGATTCCCACTCCTGTGGCCCCTCCCCCAACCACCAGTACCTCTGGTGTGGCTGTCATACTGCCCCGCGATGTGAGACTTGTTTCAGACTCGACGTCACCTGCGCGCTTCTGTACGGCACGACTCTCAATACCATAGAACAACGAAGATGGTGAACATTAATTACGCTTATGATTTGTCAACACAACACATAGTAGGGACCTCAGCGAGACGGCACCGGCGTTTCCGATATATCGCTTTCCGACAGTGACTGCACGCCTCCGAGACACTTGACATCCTCCTCCGCGTGACCGCGGCCGAATCCCGAGCGGTGGGAGTGGCAGGTTTGCAACCACGGATTCCGGGTTCTTCTTCGGGACCCCGTGTAACCCATCACGAAACGGTGGCTGACTGGCGGTGCCAAACCGCCGCTACTCCTCTCCCCAGCATCGGTGGCTCCCATCTGTTGTGTGAGCCAGCAGGGAGCCACCGCCACGTCAGCGGACTCGGAGGTCCCGTTGAGGCTTGCTCAAACCACCAGGCACAGACGAACGCTTCTCTCAGTCGTGTTCACCGAGTTGGCGGTCCGGACACTGTCTCAGTGGTGGCGGGTAGACCGCCTCCGAAGGTCGTTCGGAATCGCTCCGTTCCGACCTGACCGTATCATAGGATAGCAGTTGTTGGCATTTCAAAGGACGGTTGGAAACTCGGACAGGCCGTTGTCGGTGGAACGTGTCACTCAGTGACGGCGCGTATCAACGGCCTGAAGCCCGTGAGATTGCGCCTCCTCAGCCTATAATGACACGTGATTACCAAGTTCTCGCGGCATGAAACATCCGTGGGTTCTCGGAACACGACTCTCCCACGGGAACCTCACTACTCCGATTCTATATGACTGGGATTGGCCGAGAACCATTCATCAATCACCAGTCATGTATATTTGATGACGGATATTGTGACGCGATTACTGCGTGTTGTACTTGCGATGACAATCATTGTCGCCGGTAGCGGCGTGGTCGCGGGTGCGAGCGGCCAGCCGATAAGTGTACAAGCCGATGAATCCAGTCCGGTAACGAACGCCGACACCGTGGCAACTCTCGACAACGGGACGGTGACACTGACAATCACCGACGGAGACACACCGGTCGAGAGCGTGACCGTGACGGTCGAGGCCGAAAACGAGTCCGACGACTCGGCCACCGATTCAGACGCCCCTCGCGAGATTGGACAGACAGATGTGGATGGAACCGTTAGGTTCCCACTGGAGAACCTGTCACGATTCGAAGTCGACCTGTCGCTGCGAGGCTTTTCTGGCGACCTCGAGTATACTGTAACTGGCGACTCGCTCACCCTCCTCGAAGAGGAGTACGAGTACGCCGACGACGCAGAAACAGACCCCGGAAATGGCGACTCCGACGAAGAGGACAACTCTGATGACGCTGACGACCCTGACGACCCAGACAACTCAGACGATCCGAACGGACCGGATGACCCAAACAATCCCGACGACCCAGACGACTCAGACGATCCGAACGGACCGGATGACCCAAACAGTCCCGACGACCCCGAGAACGGTGACGATGGAAATACCACAACCAACTGACAACGATACGACCGACGAGCACGACGAACACGGCGAGATCGGACAATATGATGTGATACAGATGAGGGGGACGAGGACATGTGGAAGCTGATTCGACCGACACAATCGGCTTCGAACAACACGAAAAGTGATGACTCACTGGTGGACACAGAGGGAGCCCACGGCTTCCATGGGCAGTTGACGAAGTCAGTGAGTTGTGTTTCAGTCCAGCAATCCGCCGAGCAATAGTGCCTCCGCACTCGCCCGGTTGGTCGCTAACGGGATTCCGTGGACATCACAGATACGCAACAGCGCTGAAACGTCGGGCTCGTGAGGCTGGGCGGTCATCGGGTCCCGAAAGAAGACGACAGCGCTGCAGTCGCCAGACGCAACCTCTGAGCCGATCATCAAATCACCGCCCAACGGGCCAGACTCGAGTGGCTCGACCGTCAGCATAGTCTCGTCGTTCAGTCGGCCGCCTGTGGTTCCCGTCGCGATGCAGTCGTGATTGGATAGCGTGTCCACGTGTTCGGTGACGAAACTGACCATCTCTGGCTTTTTTTTCATCATGGGCAATGAGTACGAGTCGCATACTCGTCAACTCACAGCGACACGTGTTGAATCTCCCGACCCGGTATCGCCCGAAATCGCGACTGCAGCAGGAATCCTGAGCGGAGTGTCACTCATCGTCTAAATCGTGTAGATAGCGGAACACGAGTGTCGGGAACCGCGGCTCCAATCGGCTCGGAGGTCGTCCAGCGCCGCTGTCGGTGGACGTCGCCACCCGCTGGATGATGCCGTCGTTCGCGAGTTCGTAGAGGACCCGTCTGACCGTGCCTGTCGACAGATCCACATCGCAACTGTCCGCGATAGCCTCTGCCGCGGTGCCGACTGATTCGGTGCTCGATTCACCGAGAGCGACGAGTTCGCGCAGCACTAACTGCCGGTTGCTCGGTAACGCGTGGACTCGGCCTATCGAGGCCGTCGGGCGAGGAACCGCGTCCATTCCGTCCGTCAGGTCGCTCACGTGGATCTGGTCGTGACCGGCGAGGTCGGCCAGGATGGCTGCGCCGAACAGCGCTGCCAGGGCATCGTGGGCGTTCCCGTCGGCCCAGTCGGCGAGTTGGCGGAGTTGCTCGTGACCGATTGTCCCCTGTGACAGCCCGTCAGAAGCGTGAGACGTGAGAAGATCTACCAGTGCGTGACGCTCGTACCGTGGAATCTCGATCCGCTCCGGGGGATGCATACTCTCCGCGAGATCAGCAGGCGGAGTTCGACCGACGGTGACACAGGCAACTGAGTCGCCCAATGGTGTGAACGTCTCGTCTAACGTCGCGAAGTCGGGTGTCCCCGGTTCGTTGACGTGATCGACCGCGATAATCGCACGATTCCCCGCGGGTTGGAACCACTCGACGAGCCGTGAGCGGAGTGTGTCAGTCTTAATTCCCTGTTGTGGGACAGACTCCTCGAGGACAGCATCGAGGGCATCGTGATAGAGATTAAACGTTGAATCCGCCTGCCGAGTGTCGATATAGATGAACGTCGGTGCGCTGGCCGTCGGAGCCCGAGTGCTCGTGTGTATAGCCATTCCCGAGCCAGACAGCAGCATCGACATCTGCTCGAACAGGGCCGTGACAACGGCGGATTTGCCGACGCCGGATTGGCCCCAGATATACGCGTCAGTCGGGAGTTGCCCCTCGAACACCGGATCGAGATAATCGAGCAGGCGCTCGAGCGTGGGTCCCCGATTCGTCGGCTCTTCGGCGTGTGCCGACGGACTGACAACCTGGTAATTCCGGACAATCGGGGGATTGATTCCATCGTCTTGATGCCGTCGGATTCGTGTTTTCAGGTCCATCTAATCACCTTCTGTCGCCGTCTTCTCGTACAGTTATTTTGCATTATAGTAAGGGTGTCATAGAACGGTTGGCATGGGTTTCTGACATCGGTCGAGAGGACTGCTATTGCTGCTTTTGAATGGCGGCACCATGTTCTCTCTCTCAGACGCCGGGGTTCTGGAAGCTCCTGAGGTGTGTGAATCGTTCTATGACTCCCT
>JAQCMZ010000092.1 GCA_028274825.1 Haloferacaceae archaeon | reverse complement strand
CCAGTGTCCGGCAGAGCGTCACTGCTTCCTGCGTTTTCTCCAAGCCTTTGCGCTCCTCGAGTCGACTCATCACAGCCACGTAGTCCGATCGGTCGACCTCTCGAATCGGCACCTGGACAGCGATCTCTGGTGCATCTTCACGGACTGGCAACGGATCGGAAAGTTGGTCTGCTAGCGCGTCTCTCACCCGGTTCGCCTTGGGACTGCGAACCACCAGCGACCCGATATACTCGCCCAATGGATCCGCTGCATCGACTTTCGGTGAGAGCGCAGTTTGCAGTTTCGTTGGCCGGTCCTCGAACAGCTGGCGATAGGTCGCGTAATGACCATACGACGACTGGATCGACACTGCGGTGCTCATTGTCTTCGCAATCTGGGTGATGTCGCTCTTGGTGACTGTGCCGGGGATGCGGACTTCCCGAACGAGATCGACGCCGGCGACGTCGAGCAGGTGAGCGATAGTTCCGGCGAGGCCGTGTGCCGAGCGCATGATCCGGCCCCTGAACCGGTTGCGGTCCTCGTACTCTCCGTTTCGCAGATCCGTTGTCATTCCAGCCAACTTCTGGCCCCACTCGACAATTCCAGCACGGAGTACCTGTGGATCATCTTCGGCTTCACTGGAGACACAGCCAATACATCGGGCTGACCGGAGAATGAACGCCGAAGGATCGAGATCATCCAGGCGATTGACTGGGAGAATCTGATCGAACAATCGTGGTGACGCCAAACTCAATGCAACACTCGTTATGTACTGAAGGGGCGTCGTCGCTCGAATTGCGACCAGTGCCTCGTCACGGTCGGCATCGTAGCTCACACCTCTCACGTGGAGGTCCTCAATCGACTCTGAACGGCTATCAGGTACGTCACTCTCAGCAACCGTGATCTCCCCAGCCGTCGCGACCGAAGCTGTAGCATCGTGCAGAGCACGATTGAGGAACCGAGTGCGGTACGGTGCGGTTGTGGGACGAGTCGCGGTGGCGGTGCCGGCGGCGGTCGCGGTTGGCGGTTGCTGTCCAGGCGGTCTCCCTTCCCCCTTCTTGTTTGCGGGCTTACACGGCCTCTTGCAGAAGCTTCCGGTTACGTCAAACAAGCGGTCGAGTTTGGCCTGCCGTCCGATTTCGGCATCGAGACGCTCTAACAGGACTGACCCAGCCTCACGAAGCGAGACATGGTTGCCAGCACCGACGGAGTTGCGATCAACTAGATCGAGTCCCTCGAGTTTGTTGAGATACTGGCTGACTGTTGACGCGTCACGGCGGATCAAATCGGGCAATGATGCTTGTGAGACCGTCTGTGTGGGTTCATCGACTAATTCCCGTAGGATTTGAACGGGTCCACCCTCCGGGTTGAGTGTCCTGAGAGCGTCGGCAGCTACATCTTCAGCCGGATGGTCGCCACCACGCCCAGTATCCAGACAGGTATCAAAGTCCAGCGGCAGGTCAGAGCGGTGATTGTCGGCCAGCCAGCGAGCCGTGCGACCGGTGCAGACGAGATACACATCACACTGGGTGTCGAGGACCGAAAGCAATTCGAGGGTGTTCTCACGCTGTTGGCGGGGCCGCTCAGCGAATGTCGTCTTATCGAGACTGGCCACAATGGTCGGTGTACGGTCAGCAGCATCCAGCAGTGCGAGTGGTCCGTCGACAAGATCGTCGCCGAGGGCTTCTTGAAGTGTCGGATATGTTCCATCAACGGCTACCTGTCCTTGCCCGAGTGCGGCAGTGTAGTCGAGTGCGTCCTGGTGTGCGTCGTGTTCTGGTGGCCGGTCCAGCCAGCAGACGAGTTGTGCGTAGCGGCCATCGCGAGCAGTGACCCCAGCCTCGTAGAGCGTTGAGAGCCAGTCGGTACGGCGTGAGTCAGCTAAGAGATGTCGAACCGCCATTTTAAGATGACGTTGGAGCCGCTCAGTAGTTGCAAGAGAGTGCCAGAGGTCCGACGGTGGCTGTGCCCCCACATCGACGGTGATAGCATGGAGTCGATCTTGTCCGTCAATCGAGAGGTTCATGCTCCACCCCCAAACCGCGCTGTGTTCCATCTCGAATAGTAATTTTCACAACACATGGCAGGGCTGAAATCAAGTAGAATCGGATGCTCGCACAGCTGTTCGGTCTGATATCAACAGAATCAGCCTGTGGGGTCGGGGAGAGTAAACCCCTAATACCTAGGACGACGAGTCCTAAGTGGACTATATCCGGCCAAGATTGAAGTCCACTTAGGAGACGGGGGCGTCGGTTCTGCCCCCTGGAACTCGCCGCACCGAGCCGCAGCTACGTCTCACCTCCATCGTCATCGGACGGGTCAACCACATCGATATGCTTGATCTCGATTTCGACCCACAGCTCACGGTCCTCGTTCTCAGGGTCGACACCGTGGAGCGACCGGATACTGCTGGGGATTGTTACCCGCCCCCGAGTATCGAGTTGGAGGTACTGTTCACGGAGCGAGTCACGAGTAATCTCGAGTCTCTCGACAACTTCGGAGGCACTCATCCTGCCCACCAATTTCACGCGGCCTCACATAATAGTTGTGTGAGTGTCGGAGTGGGGTGTCCACACATAAATTCCCATATTTTCACTCACTGAGCTTCATTCAGCATGGTTGGACCAAACTAAGTGACTATTTCGGGGTATAAATAGTACTTAAAGAAATAAATATGGATCAAACTGACTGAATACTATGGTCAAAGCATTTATGTTACTCCCCATATAATGGGTGATTATGTCAAAGAAGAGTCTTAGCATCAAAATATCAGAGACTACCGTCAATACACTCGACGAAGAAGCGGAACAACTCGGGATGTCTCGTGCGGAATATGTTCGCCAACACCTCCATGCTGGTCGGCGGCTGTTCCAGTCGTCTGGGAAACTCGACCGACAGCTGCTCGCCCAACTCGTC
>JAQCMZ010000084.1 GCA_028274825.1 Haloferacaceae archaeon | reverse complement strand
TAATCACACTTATATCACAGGGGTGGCATTGCAGGGGGTGGTATTGCGGTGGGAGCGTATACCGGGGGAATCGTCCAGTAACTTATTTACACTCATTGTACTATTATCCAATGATATTAGAAACGAGGGTGCGTTAATATATTAACAGTAAGAACAGCGGCTCAAAAGATGGACGCATCTACTCCGAAGAAGGGGGGACCACCGGTTCAGTCAGCAGTCGTTTCGTCGGATCAGTCTTTCAGTGCGGGACTCGGTCTGTCGCCCCAATCGTCGAGGAACGCGTCGAGGCCTTCGTCCGTTTTAGGATGGTCAAACATTGAATCGGCCACATTCGACGGGATTGTCGCGATGTCAGCGCCGGCTTTGGCCGCTTCTTTCACATGTTTGGGATGGCGGATGCTAGCTGCGAGAACGTCGGTTTCGAACCCATAGGTGTCGTATATCTCACGGATATCTTTGATCAGGTCCATACCGTCGTGGCCGATATCATCCAGTCGGCCGATGAACGGTGAGACCATCGTAGCGCCGTTTTTCGCGGCGATCAGTGCCTGATTCGCCGAGAAGATCAGGGTGATATTGGTCTGGACACCCTCAGCCGAAAGCTCGCGGAGCGCTTTCATCCCGTCACGAGTCATCGGGAGTTTAACGGCGATGTTTTCACCCCACGTATCGTATTCTCTGGCCTCGCGAAGCATCTCCTCGTAGTCTGTCGCGATGACTTCGACGCTAATTGGGCCGTCGACGAGCTCGTCCAGTTCGGTGACGATATCGTGGTAGTCGCGGTCAGTCGTCGAGACGAGCGAAGGGTTCGTCGTGACGCCGTCTACAAGGCCGAGTTCGTGGGCAGTCTGTACGTCGTCGATGTTCGCTGAGTCGATGTATATGTGCATGTTCGGTTTGGTTACAGCAGTTCTTTGGCAGTCTCTGCGACGTCCTGACTGGTGAGTCCAAAGTATTCGTATAGTTTGTCTGGCTTGCCGGTCCGGCCGAACGTATCCTCGATACCGACACGAGCCATCTTCGTCGGCCGCTCTTCTGTGAGTACTTCAGCCACCGCACTTCCGAGACCACCGATAATGTTGTGATCCTCTGCGGTGACGATTGCTTGCGTCTCCGAAGCGGCCTCCAAGACAACTTCGCGGTCAAGCGGTTTAATCGTGGACATGTTGATGACCCGTGCGCTGATGTCCGATGCTGCGAGCAAATCGGCCGCCTCGAGCGCCTTGTGCACCATCGCTCCATGCGCGATGAGAGTGACATCTTCACCATCTTGAAGCACGTCACCGCGACCGACCTCGGGTTCGTAGTCCGCCTCATCGTAGAGAACCGGGATGCTCTCACGCACGAGCCGGAGATACGCAGGCTTGTCGGCGGCGGCGAGCACCGAAACGAATTTCCGTGCCTCGACGGCGTCAGACGGCGAGACGACCCGCATGTTCGGCAGGCCGCGGTACACCGAGATATCCTCGACAGTCTGGGCGCTCGTCCCGTCCTGGCCGGTGATGACGCCGGCGTGACTCCCGACGACGGTGACATTGCGGCTGGGTCGGGCAATCTGCTGGCGAATCTGCTCGAATCCGCGCTGGGAGAAGATGGCGAACGTATTCGCAAAGACAGGGCGGCCAGTCGAGGCGATTCCGGCGGCGGTAGCGAACATGTCCTGCTCGGAGATGCCCATGTTGAACCAGCGGTCGGGGTACTCGTCGCGGAACCACCCGCCGCGGGTGGATTTCGCCAGATCGGCGTCCATCACCACGAAGTCCGTCCGCTCCTCTGCTTCTCGCAACAGGCCGTTCCCGAACCCATTCCGGGTCGAGACTGATTCACTCATCGTCGGTCACCGCCGCTGAATCGTCGAATCCGAGTTCTTCGAGCGCGCGCCGGAGTTCCTCGTCGCTCGGTCCGCCCGCGTGATAGCCGTTGGGTTCTGCTTCCATGTACGAAATCGGGTATCCTTTGACAGTGTCGGCGATAATCAGTCTGGGACCGTCCGTGCTTCGGACGTCGTCGAACGTCTCGGCGATGGATGTGAAGTCGTGGCCATCACACTGCAGGACGGTCCAGCCGAAGGCTTCGAACTTCTCTGCGACGGGGTCGATTTCTTTGGTTTCGGCGACGGGCAGGTCGTTCTGTTTCTTGTTTCGGTCGACGACGGCGACGACGTCGAGGTCCTTGTCGCCGGCGGTCATCGTGGCTTCCCAGATGTTGCCTTCCTGGATTTCGCCGTCACCGAGCACCGCGTAGACGTCGTAGTCGCGGTCGTCGAGGTCGGCGGCCATCGCGAGGCCGTTGGCGTAGGAGAGGCCCTGGCCG
The DNA here is from genome assembly GCA_028274825.1 of Haloferacaceae archaeon. GTDB lineage: Archaea > Halobacteriota > Halobacteria > Halobacteriales > Haloferacaceae > J07HR59. Next base: position 1,431 of record JAQCMZ010000084.1, on the reverse strand, counting down.
AGCGAACCTGAGGGGAACTCCACACCGGGCACCTTCGGCGAGGAGTGGCCGGGTAACGAGCCTTCGAACCGACGGAACTCCGCGTTGAGGTCCGCGTCGAGGAGGCCGTAATAGGAGAGAACCGAGTACAGCACTGGACACGCGTGGCCCTTGCTGTAGACCAGGCGGTCCCGGTCCGGGTCCTCCAGTGTGTCAGGCGAGATGTTCAGTTCCTCGCCGTATAGCCACAGCAAGTATTCGACGGCCGAGAGCGACCCGCCGGGATGGCCCGACTGGGCCGCGTGACACATCTCCACTATCTCTCTGCGTATGTGCGGCGCGGCGTTTCGGTATGTATCTATACGGTCAGATAACTCCCCATCCGGGGAACGAGTGCTAGACACGGTTCTCACCTATCGATTAATATAAAGCTTCGAGATACAAAAAGCTTACTTGTCATTATTTCGGCGGTATAGAAAGCTAGCACTACTTCTGGGGTTTAATCGCCTCAACGTCGAACTTTTACAGTAAGATAGGTTAGAATTACAGTAAGTTAGCTCGGTATCGACCAAGCAACGCGGCTCACGGCTGACAGTATCGATTTCATCGCCGTTCAGCACGTCAATCTGCCAGCCAATCTGCAAGAATCTGCGCCAACTCTGCTTCATCCCGCTCAAAGGCAATGGCTGACGCGGTCGAGACCGCGTCGGCCAGGCTCTCACACTCGTATTCAGCCATTACCAGAGCGAGTTGCTCCATCGCTTCGTCAGAGACGGTCAAGCTGTTGTATCCGTCGGGAGGCATAGCGATATTTTACGGTAAAAATGCATAAATTTACTGTACTACCTCGCTTGGAACCCCGCTAAACCCCAGAAGTAGTGATATTGTATACTACCACAAAAAGACCCGAGCAGAAGATCCCGGTAAAGCCCGGATAGATGATATCGACAAGCACGCAGCTGATATCGACAAGCACGCAGCAATTGATGAAGAAGATCTTGAACAGAACCCCGGGCCACTGTAATTGATCTACTATCACCATCAGAAAGCACTTATTCCGAGCAGCAAAGAAAGCGAGTGGCTGAATCCGATCCAACAGCCAACAGCCAGATCCACAACCACTCTACTGGTGGTGCTCATTCACAAGTTGTAGAGGATTCCAAAACCCCGATTTCTCTCCCACTCCTTTCAAGACACCACCAGTAAGCGGATAGCTGATCAACTCACTATAGGGATTAGCATTCATTTCCAGAGTCCTGTTGTGAGAAATCTTGAGAGGCGTAATCGGCCGATGGAAACAAATTATCGATTTGATCACTAATCCCTATAGATGCAGCCATCTCGTCCACCGGTGGATTCACTCAGGATGGACTGGTTCGCGGCATTCCGAACACCGAGCGAAAACACGCTGCTCACCATCAGACTCGTACTCAATCAACACTGACCCAGCTG
>JAQCMZ010000078.1 GCA_028274825.1 Haloferacaceae archaeon | reverse complement strand
GGGGTTTCAACTCGTGGTGGAGCGACCTCCACGGACACGAACGATGTGTTCGGGTGTTCAGTCCAGCCGACTCCTTCCCGAGAAGGTCGGGAGGACTGACAGTCGCCTGCGGGTGCTGTGCAGACCCCAAACGGTGAAGCCTCGGGGCTTGACCCCGAGGGACTTCACATATTCTTGAGCGGGTCAATGATCACCTCGGCTCTGCACGTTTATCAGCAAGTTTGGTAGACCGGCTATAATACCTGGTTTCAGGCGTTTCGAACATCAATCGATCTGCCTTTGGCCCAGATCCAGCTGTCGCATGCACTGATTTGCGACCGACTCAGTGCTCTCATCGGGACCGACCGGCACAATTACTGCCAGAACACACTGCTCTCCGCACACCCCCTAACGGCGTTCATATAGAACCGTGCAGAGCCGAGTGATCACGACATCTTTGACTCGGCGTGGCTAAACGGCAAGTGCATTTGGGAGTCTGACCCCGGGACATCTCACGGAATCGACTGTTAGAAGATTATCATCTTTTCTTGACGCACAGTCGAACGATACTGTGGATGGACGAGTGACACAAAGCGAGTCGAAGCTCTCCGCTTTAGTGGAGAAATCCTACAGTGTTGAATAGCGGCCGCTGGGTCATAATGAGACGACGCTGGATTTTGAACCCGGAAGGCTAGCCACTCACGACCCGACTCACCCTCCGATAATCGTGACCGATATCGGTATTCAACAGAGCAGAAAACCCAATTCTCGTCACCGCCGCAGCAGGCCCACACCCATCAACTGACGAGCGGTTGATTGTATGCTGTCTCTTCTTCCAACACGAGTTCCCAGGTACGTTCACACCCACACGACACTTGATCGAACACGTCTGGGTCTTGTCGAAGATCAAAGTCTTTGATCGCCTTCTGTACGCGGCTGTCACAGTCACCACAGTTGTGTGCCCCTCTGTCGGAGCCGTGGCCGACGGGATCAGAAACCACGACTGCGTCAACGTCGGCTGTCTCTTCTAGCATGTGAGCGACACTCCACAGCCAGGGGGGGCGGTAACCTCCCTCATAAAATAGTTCATCAACCATCGTGTGGCGTTGGACGTTGCACGGGTTGACAGAAATAGTATGACAACCGTCGACATCCGCACACCGGCGGACTGAACTGACCATGTCGGCAGTCGCCTCGGGTTCCGCCAGGAACGGCGGCTTCATGAGAAGATACGCTTTCACACCTGCGTCACCGTCTGCCAGAGACGCAGCGGCGGTAGTTTCGGCACAGGCTTGTTCGAAATCGGAAAAATCAAACTTCTTGTTGATACAGTCGTGGCGAACACGGTCGGTGGCCGTCTCCAGTCCCACTGCGATATCGGTCGTGAGACCGTGATCTGCAAATTCGCGGATTTTGTCTCGGGTCACGAAGTCCGGGAGCGATTCCACGACAATTCGGTCGCGGTCACTGAACGTGTCGGCGATATATCGCCGTGTTTCGACGGGAACCTCTCGCTCGTCGAGAAACGATCCCGAGGTGTAGATTTTCACCAGCCCCGCTGGCGTATCGGCGTTGTCTTGTTCGTGGTCGAGAGCGATCTCGAGTTGATCGAGGAGTGCTCCGTGACTCACCGAGCCGTCTTCGACGGATCCTGTAATATATCCACACATCGCACAGCCGCCAGCCCGCGCCCGTCGGCAGCCGCCAGTGTTCAGAACAATCGTCAGCGATTGGCACACGCCGTCCGGGGTGTTATTCTCGTCGAGCCAGACCCGGGTCGGCGTGTGCGGATCGTGCGTTTCTGTCCGTTCTGCCCGGATCTCGCGCATGACGGTATTGTGCGCGTCCACTCCTCGACCGTGTTCGCGATCTTCAGGGGTCGATTTGCCCATTGTCCGTGATAATTCTCGACAGAGTAAAATCGCTTCGTCCGCCGCTGGTCGCGGCTGACGGAACACACTCGACTGGCGGCAGACCCAGACCACGACGGCGAAATCGGTATTGGTTACACCGCCGTAGTAACAGCTAAGATACATCAACAGCTATGTAATGATAGTTCGTAATTATGACTGATCTCAGCGGTTTCCACGACAGACTCGCTCAGGTGAACCTCTCTGACGGAGAGGTGGCCTATCAGGGCGTTGACGACGAGTACGCCCGCAAATACATCGGTGCCCGAGGACTCGGAGTCCGCTATATGTTCGACAAGGGGGCTGGTGTCGACCCGCTTGGCGAGGAGAACCGGCTGTGCTTCATGAACGGCCCGCTGACGGGGACGCAAACGATGATGAGCGGCCGTATTGCCGTCGTGACGAAGTCTCCCCTGACGGGGACAGTCACGGATTCCCATCACGGCGGGTGGTCGGGGGCCCGACTGAAGTGGGCTGGCTTCGACGGGCTCATGTTCGACGGGCAGGCGGATTCTCCGATGTACGCGTACGTGCGTGACGGCGAGGTAGAGCTTCGCGACGCCTCACACCTGTGGGGACAGGGGATCCACGACACTGTCGAACAGATCGGCGAGGAACTCGAGGGAGAAATCGGCCGGAATCTCTCTGTCATGGCGATCGGGCCGGGCGGCGAGAACGAAGTGCGATACGCGTGTATCGTCAACGAAGACGACCGTGCGTCGGGCCGAGGCGGCACCGGTGCGGTGATGGGGAACAAAAACCTGAAAGCAGTCGTCGTCCGCTCGGGGACGGACATGCAGGCGCCAGCAGAGCCAGATACGTTCCAGGAGGGGTACCAGCAGGCGATGGAAGTGATTCGCGAGTCCGACGTTACCGCGCCTAATGAGGGTGGACTCTCCCAGTACGGGACGAACGTGCTGATGAACGTCGCCGAGGAGATGGACGGACTGCCGACGCGGAACGCTCAACACACCTCCGGGGCCAGCGAGGCAGCCGCGGGCCACCCGGAACCGGGTATCGACGCAGAGCGGGTCTCCGGAGAGAACATTCGAGAGAACATTCTCGTCAACGAGCCGACCTGTCATTCCTGTCCTGTAGCCTGCAAGAAAGAAGTCGAGGCCGAAGTAGTCCACAAGGGCGAGGAGATGAACATTCAGACGGAGTCGTACGAGTACGAATCAGCGTGGGCGCTCGGCCCCAACGCGATGAACGATGACCGCGACAAGATCGCGCTGATGCTCCAGCGGTGTAACGACATGGGTCTGGACACCATTGAGGCAGGGAATATGATGGCGATGGCCATGGAGATGACCGAGCAGGGCAAACTCGACGACATTGGCCAACTCGACTGGGGCGATGCCGAGACGATGATCGAGATGATCGAGCGGATCAGCCGCCGAGAGGACGAACTCGCGGATCTGCTCGCAGAGGGTCCCGACAGAGTGGCCGACCGTCGCGATGCTCACGACAACTCCCTTGCGGTCAAAGGCCAGACGATGGCCGCATACGACCCACGGTGTATGAAAGGAATGGCAATCGGCTACGCCACCTCCAACCGTGGGGCCTGCCATCTCCGGGGTTACACTCCTGCAGCCGAGATCCTGGGGATCCCAGAGAAGGTCGACCCCCACGAGCCGGAAGGGAAAGGTGAGTTGTGCGCCACCTTCCAAGATCTCCACGCGGTCTCGGACTCGTTCGATATCTGCAAATTCAGCGCGTTCGCAGAAGGAATCGAAGAGTACGTTCTCCAGTACGGTGGAATGACTGGCCGAGACGTGACCGAAGACGAACTGATCAGAGCCGGTGAGCGAGTGTACAATCTCGAACGGTACTACAACAATCTCGCCGGATTTGACGGGAGCGACGACGACCTCCCCGGCCGGTTTGTCGAAGGACACGAAGAGGCTATCCCTGGACAAGGCGGTGCCGAGGGTGAACTCGCGGAGCTGGATCAAATGAAAGACGAGTATTACGAGGCTCGCGGCTGGATCGACGGGATCGTCCCCGACGAGAAACTCGAGGCACTCGATATCGATGTCGGACCAGGAACGGGCGTCTCGACTGGCAGCGGCAGTGCAGCCGCACCCAGCGACGACTGACCAGCTCGAATCGCCTTCACGTCGCGACACAGTTTTTTTGCTGCCACTCGGGAGCTTCCCGGCTGAGGAACGACTCTCGACGCTATCAGCTGCTATAGCTTGAACAGAGTGTCCATAGCTTCAGCCGTGGGTGAAGACCGCTCCGACACTAGAATATGACAAACCGCATGAGCCAGAGCGAGCCCATCCCGACGACGATGGTCACGAACACGTCTTCCGTCCGCCAGGCGGCACCCGCGGCGAGGAGTGCGGCGATACTCCGCTCGTCAACCAGTGATTCCGACAGTGTCGCATCGACAGTGAGGATTGACGGAATCACTAACGCGGCAAGAACCGCCGGTGGAACGTACTCTAAAGCGTGTTCCAGCCATTGGGGAACTCCATCAACAGCGCCGAACAAATAGATGAACGAGAGGCGGATTCCGTAAGTGACGATCCCGATAACAAGAATAACTCCCCAGATAGTCACCGGACTGTACGTTGTCATCAGTCGCCCTCCACCCGGTCGGCAAGTAGTCCTGCGAGTACGCCCGTGACGGCACCAGCCGGCAGTCCGAGATTCAGTGGGAGTCCGGCGGCGACAACACCCACAGCGCCACCGGTTACTCCGGCAGTGACTGTCCCGCGATCTTTCATTGCCGGAACCAGCAGCGCGAGAAACACCAGCGGAACCGCAAACGAAAGTTCGAGCGATTCTGGGACCCCAGTGCCAACAATCGCCCCGATAGCGGTCATTGTCATCCAGACTGCCCACAGCGAAAGCCCCAGTCCCAGGTAATATTGTGGACGATCCCGGTCAGTATCGCCCTGAAACTCTGCAATCACCATCGCATACACCTGATCGACGAGCAAATACGCGAGTCCAGAGCGGGTCACACGGCTGAGGTGTGACAGATACGGTGCGATAGACGCCGAATACATCAACATACGGAGATTGATCACGACCGCCGTCGCGATGACGACAACAACAGGGGCAGATTCCCCCAACAGTTCGATTGCGGCTAATTGTGAGGCTCCTGCAAAGACGATAGCCGACATTCCAATCGCCTGAAGGGGAGACAACCCTGCCTCGACTGCTGCAACCCCTGCGATCAGTCCGAACGGGATGATCCCCAGAAGAATCGGAAGCGAATCTTTGAACCCGGCGATTGTATCGCGATACACACTTGTTTTCGCCGCCACCCCACAATACGAGCATCGATTCTGGACGGCGACAGTGCCGGCGCTAATTGAGCCGACTCCGGAAATCCGGATTAAGCTCACGGCTCAGCCGATCAGAAGACCCGACAGGAGATGAGCCGGCGACAGACTCGGATCCTAAAAGCAGTATCAACGACGGCTCGGTGATGCCGGTTACCTGCTCACTCACCACGATAGCGACTCGCGGATTCCTGCGAATCGACCCCCTGCAAGAGGGGCTCTCTCGACTCAAGTATCAGCTACTCTGAATCTCGGTTGATGACGACTGGATGACGGATCTCCATGGCGGTTTCGAACTCCTCGCTGCGACCCGTTTCCTCACCCATACGCCGCAACTGCTCGGCATGGGCTCGGCGAACGGCGTCTGTTTCGCGCTCTGCCAGTCCGAGATCCTGGCCAAGTGTCGTCCAGTAATCAGTCCCGGCGAGGAATACCGTTCGGTTTGGATCATCATACACTTGCTCGTGCCGGCGGCGGAACTCCTCGAACTGTGCGTCAATTTCACTCTGTACCTCTCGGAGGAGCGCCGGGAGTCGTGAGGGGCCGACACTCGCTTTGGCGCCAGCCTTCACGAGCGCAAGTCCGTCTAATGGGAGTGAGATGTTATCACCGGCATCGCGACTCTCAGCGGAATCCGCGGCCGCCGAGTCGTCGCCAAAGGCGCCTGAATCGGAGCCATCTGTCGACGGGTTGGTCGTCGGGGTATCGTCGCTCATCCACCCGCTCGAATCGCTTTCTGAGAGAACCTGTCGATCAGCCCCTCAAGCCGCTCGGAATCTCCCTCGAAGGAGACTGTCACCTCGGTCAGAGTGAGACTCGGCCCGACTCCGACCGTCTCAGCTGACAGTGACGCCTGCCACCCATCGCCTGAGATCTCGGTCGCGTTGGCAGCTTCATCAGCATGCAAAAACGTGCCGCCGAGATTTTCCAGATAATGGGCTGCGAGCCGCCGAGAAATCCCGCGGAACGTCCGTACCTGCCGTTCTATCGCGTCAGACATGGCCCCCAGCGACAGGTGGGAAAATAGCGAGTGTATCCCCAGACTCGAGTGGTGTCTCGATCCCGTCGAGATGTAACACCTCGTTCCCGTTTTTGAGGACGCTAATCTGTGGTGCGAGATCGCCGTCGGAGATCAGATTCCCGTCGAGCCCCTCGTAATCGGTCTCGAGAGAACGGAGAACGTCGCCCACCTCGACACCGCCGTCGAACTCCAGGGAGATCATCTTCGATCCCACCGCCTCTCGAAATGTCGCGAAGAATTTCAAATCCACTTCCATAAGTTAAGTTAGGAACTGACAGAACTTAAATTGAGGCTGCAGTCGTGGTCAGCAACTCACGATTAAAATCGTGGGCTTGTTACTGGACTCTCAAATGTCACGCTCCTGACTCGAACACCCCACACCCATTCTTTTCTCAGAATAGGCACTCTCAGGCAATTTTCCGGCAGAGAGTCGGCGGGACTAGGTCAGCGTCTCTAACTTCGGGGCAGGCTGACAGACTGCCCATCTCACCGACCACCTCTGGGACTGTGAGACATATTTTGACGGAAAACCCGGGGTTGATCAACTCTGACCCATCTTTTCTCACCGCTAAATGGGTGAGTTCTCGTGCTGTCACCGGTGTAACGTTTCTCACGGAGGTGTCCTGCGAAGTCTCTCAAGGGCGAGCCCCGAGGCGTCACGGGGGTCAAGAGAGAAGTCTCTGGTCGTTACAAGATGGCTTCGCTGCCTCAAACGACACTGGGACACTCGCTTTGCTCCGTCTGCAGACACTCGGAGGCCGGCAGGGAATCAAATCACATCACTATGCGGCGAGAGGAGAATCTGCGGCTTCAGCGTGGTGGGACAGCGAGACTGACAGGGTGATAGCGGAAGCCCACTTCTTCAGTGGTGGGAAGAAGCTAAACCACGGTGGTGATCTGGCGGCCGCTCAAATCCGTATCGAGGATGACCAGGAAAGTCAGAGCCGATCAGGTTCCAAACCGGATCCCGTCGTCGACTGTCCGATAGTTACGTTCTCGGTCGAGTTCATCGGCGAGCCACTCGTGTTGGTACAACTGTTCGATCAGATCTGCGTAGAGGTTTCGCCATGCGATTGCGTATATCGGTGATTGTCCCCATGCACGCAGTTCAGGCACAAACTCGTCGTGCCGGTCGAGTCGCTCTTCTATCCGCTCCATCGCGTCAACCACGACGCCAACAGCACTCTCCGTGTCCTCCATTTCCTGAATAGTCTCATTGATTCGTGCTTTGATCCCCTCGACTGCACTCTCCATATCTGCTCCGGCGGAACTGTCCTCGGGGAGTGATTCGAGTATCTGCCGGGGAACACCGAGTGAAACTTGCTCCATGGCATGCCACCAGACGCTGCGGATATAAAGTTGCCCCGCTGACCGGACAGTCGTCTCCGTCGAACCACTCGCTAGCCCGGTGGTATCGGGTCACCGACTCCCTCGAGTGTGCGGTGTTTCCAGATGACGGTGACCCGCTCACGGCTAGAGTAACAACCGCCTCGGATTTCTCCCACGGCTTCAGCTGTGGACTCCCTCCTGGTTTTCCTGTTAACCCATCTCGAGGTCAAACTCTGAGGCAGTCGCCTCGACAGCCTGTATACGCTCGGGTCACGGCTAAAGCCAGGGGTCGTGACCGCTTCAGACTGCAATACCAGATAGCTTCGTCACGGATTCTCAAGACCCCAGCCGGCCTTCGAGGCGGCCTCGGTAATCGGGACAAACTCCCAGCCAACATCGGTTGCGAGTGAGCGCTCATCGGGAGTCCCGACGACGACCAACCGCTCTGCGTGAAACATCGAACCACTCTCGATACCAGATAGTCGCTCGGCAGGATCAGTCCCGGTTGCGTTGATGAAATCCGGGTCAATCGCGGTCTCATCGCAGTACCGGGTGAGCCGACCCACACTGACATCCCCGACAAGACCAATCCAATCAGTCCATTCAGTGGCATCACGCACCGCCCCGCCCGGGTTGTCGAGTCGACGCACTGCAGAAAGCGTCAGCGCCATCGTCATGTCATCCCTGGTGTTAATCAGGTCCTGCTCGGAACGGGGTGCGACTCGTGAAGATTGACCCTGAGTTCCACTCTTCTCTTTCACACCACTTGGGTCAGATTCCTGTGTTCGACGGTCGTGACTGTGCGGAACGTGTGGTCGTGGCCTGTCAGCGTCTGAGCGTGTATTCGAGGCTGATGAGCCCTCCATTATCTCAGTAGACTCGGTATCGGAACTACCCTTCCCCGATCCGACATCGGAACTATCATTCGAGTGACGGTGATCAGCGCCGGTGACATCTGACGGTCGCTGGCTCGTCTCAGTAGTTCCTCGAGGGTGAGATGTCCCCGTGTCTGAACCCGGGGTGTCTGTGTCATTGTCGGTGTCGCTCCAGAGCCAGTCACCACGTTCAGGATCAGACCATCCTCTGCCGGGGCTATGGTCGTCATGTTGCTCAGACTCGGGATTGAGAGGGATCTCGTCAGTCATCGGCAGTCACCGGACTGCCGAGAGGGGTCGTCTGATCTCGGACAGACGCGAGTCCCAGCCGTTCGAGGGTTTCCTTCGTCGGACGGCCGTCACTGTCCCACCCGCGGGCTGTATAATATGCGTCTAGCAGGGAGTCAAAATCATCGGGACTGATGACCGCTCCCGCAGCTGGACCAGCGTCAACCGGATCGGAGAGAGCATCAGGGAGTGTATCGCTCTCTCGGTCGAGTCCCTCTCGTATGTTAAACAGCCGTACCAGTGTCCAGATACGCTCGCCACTTCGTCGCAACGTCCTGATGTCAGCATCAACGCCAGCATCAGAATCAGAACCACTATTAGCAGTGACAGTATCAGCGCCGGATTCGGACGCCACATCGAGATCGGAACCAGACTCAGAGTCCGGGTCAGAGTGGAGTCCGACGGCTGCGAGCCACTCGGCGGCGAGATCGTCCCAGAGAGTGTCGCCGACGAAGTCATCGGCCACGAGACTCCAGAGAGTCGATCGGGTGTCTTGTGCAGCGATCACGGCTGCCACTCGCTTGCGTGTCGACCACTCTGGATCGAACGCTTCCTGTTCGATTGGGCGCGCCCGGCGGTGACAAGCTCCCCGGTCGCTCGTCGCGTACGCGAGTGCCATTCCAGCGGCCGTTCGAGGGTCATAAGCGGGTAGTTCCATCGATTTGACTGTCGGGATCAGCTCGTCACCGCCGAACGATTCGGCTGCCACATCGACACCCTCTCTGAGCGCGTCAATCACGGCCGCAGAACAAGGTGGAGTGCCCTCACCGGCCACGGCCGTGAGCAAACTGGCAGCGCCCTCTTTATCGCCAAACGAGACGTCACAGTCGATGAGACCGGCCTGATCGGCCCGGACCGTCCATGCGACAGCATTACCGGCAGTGATGACATCGATCCCAAGCCGATCACACAACTCTCCAAGTGCGGCGACCGCGTCGAACTCGTCAATTTCGAGCCCTGCTCCGAGCGTCATTTGAGTCGCCCCCCGAGGGACGGACTCTCCGGCGTCGGTCTCGACGCGGAACCCACCCGGAACGGACGAATCCGGGTTTTCACGACCGACTGCAGCCTCACGGGCAGCTTCGATACCGATCTGATCGGTGGCGTCAAACTGTGTGCGCTGCCAGCCACGGCTCGCGAGGGCTCCCACTTCATTGGCGAAATCGACACTTTCCAGTGTTGCTGCTGCTGCTTGCCATCTGCCTGTCTCATCGGCCGCATACGCGGATGCGTACTCGTCCCGAAGTGACGCCAATTTGCCGTCCGGGGGCAACTCGGGTGCCGGATCATGGGCGACGACTGCTTTGAGCTGTTTCGCACCCATCACTGCACCCGCACCCCCGCGTCCGGCGTGATGTTGCCCTCCGTCGGAGGCGATTGTCGCGTATGCCACCTCACGTTCGCCACCCGGGCCGATACAGGCGACTGCTGCGTCAGGATGTGCGGCGTCGGTTTGGGCCGTATCGTTCCCCCACGTCGTCGCCGGGACGATTTGAGCGTCTCCCCCACTCACGTCGATACGGACCGGCTCGGACGCTGCTCCGGTGACCAGCAGTGCGAGACAGTCGTCAAGTGAGCCAGCGAGCCTGTCGGCAAACGTGCCACCGGCGTATGAATCGAGAAATACCCCCGTCAGCGGCGACTTCGTTACCGCAGCATACCGCGTCTCTCCGGGGAGATACCCCGAGAGAGGACCCGAACAAAACGCGAGCAGATTCTCGGGCCCGAGCGGGTCGGCTCCTGGCTCGAGTTCGTCATAGAGGTATCGGGCGCCAAGTCCTTTGCCACCGAGAAATCGGCGGCGCCACTCCTCTGGGGCCCGTTCGCGGAACGTCTCCCTGGCTGAGAGATCCACCCAAAGAACGTGCGATCGGCTGTTCATGTATGTAGTTTGCCGACGAAGATATTAGAGTATCCCGTTTGAGTGTGCCCGACAGGGGTCGTCTGGCACCGGCTGCCGATCTCAACCCACCCGAACTGTTTATAGGCTGAACAGGCGCACTCCCACGCCGTTCACGGCGTTTATACGCGCCGTCACAGCGCCAATTGCGGACTGGTTTTGCTCCACACTGTCGTCTCTCTGTGTGTCGGCGCACTGGGGACGCCCCCAGTGTAGCCGAGCGGCCAACAGCGGTTCGAGTGTCCGCCCACACTGGAAACAGGGCAGGGTGTGGCCCGATGTGGGAATCACACACCAACCACCGGGCAAATACTCGCAGAGAAAGTCACTCCGAGTCTGTCGCAGTCTGCCGGACTCCCCGTGGCCAACACAACACGGGGAATCCGAGCACGACAGACGAGAGGAGTCCCGGGGTGGCCACTCCACTCCCAGGAGACTGCACGTCGACCGGTTACACACCGATTCCAACGGTGTGTTGGTTTGGGAGTCTGCAACCCTGACACCCCCAACCCAGCGGTGCGGTGTCGTGGGATTCGGCCGCGGTCACGCGGAGGAGGATGTCAAATATGAGACCTCTTCGGCCATCTGATCTGGGCTATGCGAGTCTTGAGCACGGTGATTTTCAGTAGGTGTCCCGCGGGCGGAGACCCTGTCTCGGCTCTGGCCCCCCACAATTCACACAAGGGCCGCCAGCGACGGACCGCTGCGACCGGAGAACCCACAACCACTCTCTGAAGTCGAGCCGCAGAGGCGCCTCGTGTCGGCCGGACACGGGCTGATATCCGCAGCTAAGACCAGCTCCCGACGGCGGATGTGGCCCCGAGTAGATGGGCCGAGGACTGTCCTCAAGGCCACGGTGGGTGGCCAGGGCGCTCACTCAGCCACTCTCAGGGGCAGTCTTCAGTCGAGAGAAGAAGCCGCACAGTCCGGTGACGCGGCGCCGGTACTCGGGATACGCCATCGGTTTGTGGATGTACACATTCGCTCCGAGTTCGTAGGCGCGAGTGACTTCTGCTTCGCGGGCCCCACCACTGAATATAGCGACAGGCAACTCGCCGGGGCCATACTGGTGCCGAACTCGCTTGAGGATATCGAACCCCGACCCAGACGGGAGATTAATATCGATCAGGAGGGCACCGTGATGCCACGGGGCAGGCCGCTGCATTCCGTCGAGGTGGCTGAGAAATTCTTCGGATCCGCTGAATCGCGTCGGATTTCGGGAACACTCACTCTGCCGTATCGCCGTCTCGATCATCTCGGCGTCGGCGTCGTTGTCCTCGATATATGAGATCTCACAGGGTTGACCGATCAAACTCTCGCAAGGGGCACGGGTCACGGTCGGTCAGTCATCCGGGGCAGATGGTACGTCACCGAGTAGTTCCTCTATCGAGTCAGCATTCGAAAACTTTCGCCAGGCCTCTTGTTGCTGGAGTTGGTCCTGCCACTCGTCTCGCATCTCTTCGAGGGTCGCTTCGGCCTGTTCGTACTCTGCGGTCGTCTCGACAGCCGGCCCCTGCGTCTCTCGGACGTACTGGAGTCGGTATTCGCGCGCGCGGATCTTCCGGCGAAGGTCGGAGAAGTCGTTCATCCGGTCGAGAAGTTTCACTGCTCCGAGAAGTTCCTCCTGTGTCGTTGGCTTCGTGAGGAGCAGATCTGCGGGGAGTTCAGCCGCAGACACCGAGACATCTACCGCAGTCAGAAACGCGGTTGGGGGAGAGATTCCGACGGCACGAGCCTCCTCAACAATCGCCTCGCCGGTCGTATCGGGGAGATGTCGGTCCAGAACGGCGGCCTGAATGGTATCATCGAGCGCCGCACGGGCCGATTCACCGTCGGTCGCAGTAACGACGTCGTACTCGGTGTTGAGCCAGGCGTTGAGCAGTTCTACCTGCCGGGGGTCGTCGTCGACGACGAGCACACGCGGGAGCCCGTACCCCTCGACGTACTGGTCGTCCCAGTCAGCAGTCGCCTCGATAATCGTGTACAGGTCGTCACCGGCAGGAGTGAGTGTGAATTCGACGCGGCGTGGCGACTGTTGCAGCACTTCCTTGTTGAGCACGTCACGTTCGACGAGATCATCCAGGTTATTCGAGAGGACCTTATTTGAGATGCCATCGAGTCGGCTCTGCAGGCTGCCGAACCCCATGGCCCCAGTTTCGGACACCGTGACGATGATCCGCGGTTTCCATTTCGTACCGAGCAGCTCGAGTGCGACGGAGTCAGCCAGATTGTGATTTGGGTGTTCGCTCATGATCCGAGTGTGTCGGTGATCGATTGCAATCGACGCGTGTTGGTAGTGGAGATATATGCGTCCGAAGGTAACCGCATTGCGGTATTTCAACAGACAGCCCCTGGACAGAAGTTGTACAGGTGAGGTTGTCCTCTGGTGGTCCGGTTACCTCGAGGTAGTGGTACGTGTGTGTCTTTAGCGAGAGGATAAAGATACGAATGGAAGGCGGCACCGAAGAACAGTCTGTCTCGCTGGGCAACAGCGCATCGACAATTCTCGTCGGCATCGTCGTCGGCAGTGCGCTCGCGCTCGTCGCCGAGACGTACTTGGCTCGCTCGCTCACCCCCGATCTGTACGGGACGGTCGCTCTCGCGTACACGGTCATGTACGCAGTTGGGATGTTATTGGGGAACGGCATCGGCGACGCCGTGACACGCACGCTCAACGACCGCGCCGCGGGTGCCAGCGGAGAGGTCGTCGGCAGTGGGCTGGTGATCGCCAGCGGCGTCGGTGGGCTGGTCGTCGCAGGCGGCTATCTCGGCCGTCATCAGGTTGCCGCTATCCTGGGTGACCCCGCACTCGCCAACTTCGTGCCCTGGCTGCTCCCGTTTGGCCTCCTGTACCCGCTCGGAGAGGTGGCATACGGGACGATCCGTGCCGAAACCGACTCAAGAGCCGCAGTGCTCGTGCGACACTTCGCGCCACGAGTCCTCGGGATAGGCGTCCTCGGCGCTACAGTCGCAGTCGGCGCAGAGCTGCTCGGGGCCGCCGCGTACTGGTTGAGCTACCCTGCTGGGATCCTCATTTTCGGGGCTGGCTATCTGGGATTCCGCCAGCGTGACCGCTCTGGCCCGATCGTCAGTGTTCCCGCCGGTGAGTCTCTCCGGACAGTGTGGGGCCAAGCCTGGCCGCTCGCTGCCTCAGCGTCGTTGTTTCTGTTTCTCTCGACACTGGACGTGCTGATGATTGGGGTCTTCGCCACGTCCACCGAGGTGGGGTACTATCGGGCGATTCAGCCCCTTCGACAGTCTACGACATTCGTCCTTTCGGCGTTCAGTTTTGCGTTCCTCCCCCTCGCGACTCAGCAGTTCAGCGAGAGCCAAATCGACAGTCTGGGAGAGCTGTTCACGAGCTCGACAAAGTGGATCGTGACAGCGACACTCCCACTGGCGCTGATTTTCGTCTGCTATGCGGACTCGATTGTGCGACTGCTACTCGGCCCAGCGTACAGCCCGGCAGCCCCCGCACTGGCCGTGCTCACAGGTGGGTTATTCGTGCGGGCACTGACCGGATTGGATGGTGACACAGTGAAGGCTATCGACCGGCCGCGGGTGGAACTGTGGGCGGCGGCCGTGGGCGTTCTTGTCGACGTGCTCGTGAATCTCTGGGCGATCCCACGGTTCGGTATCGTCGGGGCAGCTATCGGCACCGCGGTCGGATACGCCGTGTACAACGGACTCGAGGTGGCCGCAATCTACCGGGCAGTCGGTATCCACCCGTTTTCGAGAGCGACGACGTGGATCGTCCTGTTCACCGGGGTGACGGCGCTCGGCGTGCGAACTCTGACCGGCAGTGCCGATGGCGTCGTCACAGTGGCCTTCGCGGGGTGTGTGGTCGGGCTGAGCGCGGTGGTCTCGTTGTTACTCGCGGGAGATCTGTCTCCGGTGGAGCGACGAGCATTCCGCCAGCTCGAACAGCGAACCGGGATCAAGCTGCTGTGGCTCGTCCGGAACCAGACCACAGACTCACCGACCTCATGAACTCTGACACGCCAGACAACGGGGATCTAACGAGCGCCGTTCGGTCCGGGCTGTCTCGCCGGCGATTGCGAATGCCACTCGTGACGCTGTGTCTCGCGGTCCTGGTAGTCGCTGCAGCCAGCGGCACTGTGACGGCTCTCCCGACCGCGCAAATCGACGGTGAGACCGAAAATGCCAGTACGACCGACGACGGCATTATAGATATCGGCGGTGACGGGTCAGCCTTAGAACAGCTGTGGTGTTCGATCTTCGGTTGTCCCAAGCCCGTGGAGGTTACACAGTCGGAGACAGTTGTGACCGAGGAGACGCCGGCTACCCAGCAGAACGACTCCCCAGAGCCCACCGTTCCGAACACGACCGACACAGCAGAGTCTAACACGACCGTCGCGGCGGGTGTGAGTGGCAGCCGCGATGAGACGACATCGAGTGTTCCAGAAGGGAATGAGACGACAGCTAGCGCAGGTGAGACAACTGACGCTAGCAGCGAGCCATCCGATACACAGCGACCAGTGGTCAACGTCACCATTGATGAACAGGCGTCGACGGGCCAGTGGTGGTGGCCACTCGTCGTCGCACTGGTCGCTTTAATAACGGTCGGGCTTATCGCGGCGGCTCTATACCGCCGCTTTCCCAGCTCGGAGCCGCGGCCGGAGACGAGCGCGTATCCAGCCACACTTCAGCCCAGGATCGTTCGCTCTCGCGCCCGGCCACGAGCCAGCGACGGTGGTGAGACGATGGCCGCGGCCGCGTCGGCCGACGCGACCACAGCCGAGCCGAGACAGCTCACAGACGCACGAGCCGCGCTTAGCGACGGGTCACCTGACCAGGCTGTCATCCTCGCCGTCCAGGCACTCGCGAACGCGACTGATCACGACGAGCGGGTCCGCAGATACGACGGTCTCCTGACATCCTGGGAGTCGACCGCCGACGCAGCTGCAACGGCCCTGCCGCTCAACCAGCTTCGCGTCTGTTACGAACAGGCCGCGTTTAGCCCGGACCCCGTGGCGGAAGCGACCGCGATGAAGTGTGTCGAAACCGCAGAAACACTCCTCTCGGCTCGGGATTTGGAGTCGTAACTCTTGGGTTACACTTCCGGGTTACTTACAGCCTCACAGTTACCCGTACATGTCGCGGCTATCTCTACTGACGTGACCAGTCACCCAGACAGAGACACAGATGCCGGGAGAGTCCGGCCGGCTGAGGACGCACAGTCAACCCACGCACCCGAGACCGAACGTTCTCCCGACAAACATTGCCGTGGGCCGACTTTTGATCCCACCGCGGCGACACACGTTATCCTACTATCGATCGACGCGCTTCGCGCCGACTATCTCGGCTGTCACGGCTCGAGCCGCGACCTGACACCCACTCTCGACCGACTCGCAACAGCTGGTATCCAGTTTGACCGGGCGTATAGCCCGAGTTCTCACACTCGCGAGGCCGTCCCAGCACTCCTCTCTGGACAGTACCCGAGCGCCGCCACCACCGACAATTACCGGCTGGACAGCCCGACAATCGCCACATCGCTACAGGGGACACCGGTTCGCTCGGCCGGCATCCACTCTAACCCGTTCGTCTCGGAAGGGTTCGGCTACGGCGATGGATTCGACCACTTCGATGATGACATGATCGCGGGCGGACACCCACTGACGGCGCTCGCGCAGCGAGCAACCGACAAACTCCGCGGTCGACACTACGCACGGGCCGAGACGGTCACTGATCGCGGAGTCGAGTTCCTCCGCTCACAGGCCGTCACGGGGGGCCGGCCGACGTTCACCTGGCTTCACTACATGGACGTTCATGGGCCGTACGAGCCACCGGCAGAGTTCCAGAGCCGTTATCTCGAGGACCTGAACGGCAATCCGGATCCGGCACGGCTGTACGAACGGGCGAGGCGAGAGCCACACTCGATTTCACAGCGGGACCGACGACTGCTGATCGATCTTTACGCCGCCGAGATAGCGTCCCTCGATGCGAGTATCGCCAGATTGCTCGAGGAACTCACCCGACTCGGAATCAAAGACGAGACGCTCCTTCTGCTCACTGCCGACCACGGCGAGGCGTTCGGCGAACCCGGTTACTACGAGCACCCACGTTTTCTGTCAGACGTACTCACACGCGTCCCGCTTATCGTCGCTGGCGCAGGAGTGAGTAGCCGCCCGGCAGTCGACTCACCCGTCAGCACGCTCGACATCGCCCCGACCATCGCGAAGGCGTTCGATGTCGACTACCGCGGTCCCGGCACGTCGCTCGCAGCCACGGCCATACAACCCGATCCTGACCGTGTCGTGTTCGCGCAGGCCCGCGGCGAGGGTGAAGACGATGCGATACGCCGGTATGCCAGCTACCGGGCCGGGGGGACTGTCCACGCGCAGGTAAACACGTCTACCGGCAATCGGAAAGTCGACGCCGAGGAAGATCCCGCGGGGACCTCGTTGCTCATCGACCACATCGAGACCGACGGATACCCGGCCAAAGGGGGTGAACCGGACCCGGCCAGCGGCGAGCAGACGGCGGCAGATGGTGTGGAAGAACGCGTGAGTCATCGGCTGCAGGCACTCGGATACACGGAGTGAGGCAGATGGACATCGCATTCATCTCCAACGTAGTCTACCCAGAAGTGACAGGTGGCGCGGAAAAGCGGATTTACGAAATCGCCCGCCGACTCGCCGCGGATGGTCACTCTGTCACCCAGTACGGTCGCCACTACTGGGACGGGCCCAGCCAGATCCAGCGTGAGAACGTCACCTATCACGCCATCGCCCCAGCGAGCGAGTTGTACACCGGCGACCGCCGTTCGATCGCGGAGGCTGTCGACTTTGGCCTGCGATCCGTCCCGGCGCTGCGCCAGGCATTCACTAACCACGATATCGTGCACGCATCGGTTTTCCCGTACTTTCCCGTGCTCGGGGCGGCGGTCGCCAAAGCGACGGTCCCTGCCGATACGGCCCCGCTGGTGACGACCTGGCACGAGGTCTGGATGGAGTACTGGCAAGAGTACCTTGAGACCCTCTCGCCGGTTGGCAAATTGGTCGAGCGATTCACGGCGCGAGTCGACCAACATCCAGTCGCCGTTTCGGAACTGACCGCCCGGCGGCTCACACAAATCGGGCGGGACCGGGAACACACCCACGTCATTCCGAACGGGATCGACGTGGACGGCGTGCAGACGGTGGAGTCTGCGGCCGACGGGTACGATGTGCTGTACGCTGGGCGACTCATTCCCGAGAAGAACCTCGACGTGGCGATCCGATCGTTCGCTCGTGTCGCACAGACCACCCCCGATATCAGCATGGGAATTATCGGAGAGGGCCCCGACCGAGACACACTCGAATGGCTCGCGGAGCAAACGGGCTGTCGTGACCGGATCGACTTCCTCGGCTTCCTCCCAGCCGACGAGGACGTGCTGGGACACATGCACGCTGCTGACGTGTTCTGTTCGCCGTCCGAGCGGGAGGGCTTCGGGATCACGTATGTCGAGGCGCTGGCAGCGGGTTGCACGGTAATCGGGGCTGACCACTCTCGGAGTGCAGCCTCGGAAGTCATCGGAGACGCGGGATTAGTCGTCGCGCCGGCGGTGGAGGCGGTGACGGACGCTCTCAGGACGGCGCTGTCGGGAACCGAGATGGACATGATCCCAGAGCAACGTGCCGCACAGTTTGACTGGGATCGCATCGCCGACCGAACACTCGAGATGTACCAGACGGTCTTACAGGAGTCCCCGGCACAGCACCGGTCGGAGCCGAATCACCTGAGCGCCGAGAATACGGCGGCGATGAGATGAGATGAGACCAGACCAGATCAGATCAGACGAGATGCAGCGAGGGCGCGTCAGTGAGTTCCCGCTGGTCTCAAATGTCTCCCGCCCAAAATGATACTCACTTAATTACTATGCAACGGAAACACTACCCAGCGGCGCTCTCGTCACGGGGTAGACCCACACGACGAGCGGCGACTGACGCCAACACAACTGCCGACGGAGGACACGCTCCGGAATGAGCGAATCGTCACGCCCATCTCCAGACCGCGCTCAGCGTCTTTACGACATTGCAGTTTCGATCGGCCGGGGGGACACACTCTCCGAGGCCACACAAGCGGCACTGTCCGCGTATCTACGCCAGCTCGAGTGTGTGACAGGTGGCATCTTCAGACGGGACAGTGAACCAGCAGTGCCGGTGTACCGACTTGTAGAGAGTGTCTCGACGGACCCGACAGCCACCGACGTGGTCGAGGCAACGACAGATGACCTCACTCACGACAGCTTCGCAGACGAGACTGCGTTCCGTGAGCGACTGCCGATTGCGGCCACTCACGGGCCAGCCCACTACCACGTGTTCGACTTGCCAGATTTCGGTGTCCTCGTCATCGTCAGTGACGACGGACCGCTTCCCGCCGAGATGGTCGCTGCACTCGAACCGGTGAACGAGACGCTCGCAGACGTGTGCTGCGCGAGATGGACTGATACTAGTGCCAGACGGCCCTGCGAGACGCTCCGAACCGTCTTCGATGCCATTCCACGCGAGTTGAGCGTCACAGACAGCGACGGGACCTACGCACTGGCGAATCAAGCCGCTGCTGCCGCTCACGGCATCAGTGTCGACGAGCTAGAGGACGCGACAGACGAAAAGTACCCTTCGCCCGGCAGGAAGCGAGATGCCCAGCAGGCGGACGGGCAGAACGGCGGAGTCGCCGATCGAGGAGGCGTCAACAAAGAGCCAGCTCCCAACGTCGACGGCAAAGACGACAAGAAAACGAGAACTGCCGATACCGGGGCAGAGGATCTGCCGGAGGAATCGGACCGACAGCAGCTGGTGATGGGGCAGAACCCGTCGGATTCGACGACAGCGGGGCGACAGCAATCCGAGTTGGGCCGGCAGACAGCCGTCGGAACGGCGTCGCTGGAAGACATATCTATCGTGAGCGCGGCCGGGGAGTTCACCCACGTGAGTGAGACGTATGCGGAGCAATTCGGGTACGATTCCACGGACCTCGTTGGAGAGACGTGGCGCCAACTCTATCCAGATCAAGAAATCGAGCGCATCACGAGTGACGTGTTTCCGACGCTGACTCGCGATGGTGTTTGGTGTGGCGAAATCGTCGGTCAGCGGCGTGACGGAGCGACGATCACGCATGAGACGGTCCTGTCGAGACTTGAGGGCGGCCGCCTCCTCTGGGCGAGTCGCGAGTCGGCCGAACAGAAGCTCCGGGAGACCAGGTTCCAGCACGAACAGACGAAAACCATCCTGCAGACAATCCTCGACAGTCTCCCTGCTGGGGTGCTCGTCGAGGACTCGAACCGTGATGTCCTCGCGGTGAATCAGCGATTGGTTGAGTTGTTCGAGATAGATGCACCACCGGAGGCACTCGTGGGGACAGATTACGATGCCGTGATCGACCAGTTGAAAGACAATTTCGCAGAGCCAGATCAGTTCGCCAGCATAACCTCCCAACACTCTCGCCACCGGCACGCCGAGGAAGAAAAAGAATTCGCGCTCACGGACTCACGGACGGTCGCGCAGGATTACGTGCCATACGAACTTCCCGACGGCGGCGCAAACATGTGGATGTATCGTGACGTAACGGAGCGAGTCCGCCGAGAGACGGCGATTCGAGAGTTACTCAGACTCTCCTCGCAGACAGAGGTCGGATTCGAACAGCAGGTTCAGGAGGTCATCGAGATTGGCCGGCGGCGAACCGGGATGGATGCTGGATTCTTCTCAACAATCGACACCGACGCTGACCCGGCTGTCGGTGGCTTTGAAATCGCCGTCTCGGCAGGCAGTGATGTCCAATTCGACACGGGCACCGAGATACCACTCTCGAAGACGTACTGTCGGAAGACAATCGAACAGCCCGAACCTGTCGGCGTGACTACCGCTCGGGAGACGTGGGACGGAGATCCCGCGACCGAAGAACACGGGCTGGCGTGTTATCTGGGCGGGCGCGTCATCGTCGATGGAGAGGTGTACGGGACGCTCTGTTTCACGGACGATGAGCCCCGTGAGAAGCCGTTCACGCAGAAAGAGTCACGATTCATGAGACTGCTGACACAGTGGCTCAGCTTCGAACTCGAGTGTCGTAACCGGGAGACTGACCTCCGTGAGACGCGCAGACAGCTTCGACGGTCGAACCGGGATCTGGAGCAGTTCGCCCACGCAGCCTCACACGACCTCAAAGAACCACTCCGATCGGTTAGCAACTACCTCACGCTCTTGGACGATCTCTACGAAGACGGTGAGACACTCGACGAGCGGGCGGTGACACTCATTCAAGACGCCGTCGGTGCCGCAGATCGGATGCAATCGATGATCAACGCGTTGCTGCAGTACTCCCAGATCGACTCTTCTGGCGGTGAATTCGAACCCACAGCACTCGACAGGGTCGTAGAGAAAGCTGAACTCAACCTCACGGTCCGTGTCGATGATAGTGATGCCACCGTCACTTCTGAGTCTCTCCCGACGGTCGAAGGTGACGAGCGGCTGCTTATTGAGTTGTTCCAGAATCTCATCGATAACGGACTAAAGTACAACCACTCGTCTCACCCCCACATCTCTGTGACTCCGGGGGAGCCGGTGGCGTCCCTCGACACGCCGGAGCGAGTGTCACTCGATAGTGACGGCCCGTGGCATCACGTGTGTGTCGCAGACAACGGTATCGGAATCGAGACAGATGCCGCTTCGCGAGCGTTCGAGGTGTTCGAGCGTCTCGGCCAAACCGAGGAGGACGGCACCGGCATGGGGCTGACACTGTGTCGGCGGATTGTTGATCACCACGATGGAGCGATGTGGATCGAGTCTGCCCCGGGCGACGGCGCTACTGTTCATCTCTGTTTTCCCGCCGCGTGAGTGCGTCGGTAGTCTTTAGCCCACCTGTCCGGGTGATGTCGAGGCTACTGTCAAAGGACATGTATCACCCGTGTATACCCGTGTATGTCACGGCAACAGACGCCGCGTCAGCAGACAAAATCAACCCAAGAGGTCGGCACTGAATCTTCATCTATGGAGGCCGCC
The DNA here is from genome assembly GCA_028274825.1 of Haloferacaceae archaeon. Taxonomy (GTDB): domain Archaea; phylum Halobacteriota; class Halobacteria; order Halobacteriales; family Haloferacaceae; genus J07HR59. The sequence goes on along the minus strand of JAQCMZ010000078.1, from coordinate 3,177 downwards.
CACGAGTCCGGTACGGACGTCCTCGAATCTGAAACCAATCGGTTCACCCTCTGTGGCCCAGCATCATCCTCCGAGCCAACCCTTTCGATCGTCATCCCGACGCTCAACGAGGAGGACGGCATCGAAGAGGTGTTACAGGCGGTCATCGGAGCGCTGCGCGAGCTGGACGTCTCTGGTGAGATAATCGTGGCCGACTCCTCGACCGACAGAACGCCCGATATCGCCCGGAATCACGGCGCTATCGTTACCGAACCCGACCGCAGTGGCTACGGGGCTGCCTATCTGGACGGCTTCACCCAGGCACGCGGCGACATCATCGTCATGGGTGACGCCGACACGACGTACGACTTCTCGGAACTGCCGAAACTCATCGAGACGATGTTGGAGACGAATGCCGACATGGTGATCGGCTCCCGGTTGGACGGGGAGATCCGACCCGATGCGATGCCACCGCTCCACCAGCACGTCGGCAATCCCATGCTCACGCGACTGCTGAACACGCTGTTCGACGCCGAATTCTCGGATACTCACTCCGGCTTCCGCGTGTTCACGAGCGATGCGCTCGCCGAGATCGACCCGGAGACGACGGGGATGGAATTCGCGTCGGAGATGCTGATCAACGCCGCCCGCGAGGATCTCCTCATCGAGGAGGTTCCAATCACGTACCACCCACGCGTCGGAGAGGCAGAATTGGAGAGTTTCCGCGACGGTTGGCGGCACATCCGGTTCATGATTGGCGAATGGGGGCGAAATGCCGCCGCTGTGCGGACGGTAATCGGCCTCTTCTCCTGATTGTCGTGCTGTTGTAGTCACCACACTACCTGCCACTCACCCCACTGATAGCTTCTCTCAGTGCGCTTTAGCTGCCTTCACCATGCCAGAAAACACCGACCTCGATGTTCGTCTTTGGGTGCTCTGTCCACGCGCCGCTGGCAGCGCTCCTCAAGCCATCACCAGATGAGGGCTATCTCGTTGCCATCGAACCCCTGTCAGAACGAGAGACACCGACAACCGCTGTCGGCGGCACCGAAACCGTGGTCGCTGCCGCGGTCGATTTGCCAGACAGACGAATGCTTGTCGTAGACGAGATGGGCCAGATCGGCCAGTCACCCTGAGCATATCCTGTCGTGTATGATCTGGGTTGTGTGATTGGCTTGTCATTAGTGAATGAATAACAACTATGTCTATTACGAAGAACACGCACCGACATGGCGCCAAGGCGCTCGTCCAGCGCGGTGGTGAGGTGCTGCTCACCCGTGAGCGGCGGAATGACGGGTCAATTTATTATTCACTCCCGGGAGGCGGTATCGAACCCGGCGAGTCCACTCGTGACGCGGTGAGACGCGAGCTCAGCGAGGAACTCGGCTGTGCCGGGACGGTCAGAAACTGTCTCGGCTCCTGTTCATACACCCACCAGAGTATCGACGCGACGACAGAGTACGAGTTATTCGCCGTCAGACTTCACGGAGAGCCGGCCCCGAACGAGAAAGAAGGGATCGTCGGTGTCGAATGGCATCCTCCAGCCGCCGTTCCTGAGCTAATGCTTGATCCACTCGCCAAGACGGTGCAACAGACGACGAGCCCAGCGGGTCCTGAGTGAGTTTCCCGGGTGTCGACCGGGCCTGTGCGAAAGGCGGGGCCGGCTAGTCACACTGTAGCATGCAGGACGATGCCAGAAATCGTCCGCAACCGCGGTAACGTCGGGGTAGGTGAGGCGGGGTACTTCAACGTTGAGACTGGATATAGTTGCCAGATGCTGAAGAAAATATATGCGAGAGACTCTTCGGATTGGGATTAATGCGAGAACATTCACCGTCGACGAGCCGGGTGGAGCGGTCCAAGCGCCAGTCCAACTGGTTCATGCACTCTCTGCGCGCGGGGATACCGAGATCGTCCTGTTCGGCCATCCGAGCGTGAAACAGCAGTTTCCCAATCTTCCGCTTGATTCGACGGGATACGTCGTTGATTCACAAATGTACGGAGTGGCGTGGGAGCGAGCCATTCTCCCCCGACGGGCATCACTCAGCGGTGTCGACGTGCTCCTCGCACCGAACGGGAACGGCCCCCTCCACGAGACATCGTATCCGACCGTCGTCTGGCTTCACGAAATGGGCGCGATTCAGGGTCGGTCAGCTGGATTGCACCGTCTGTATCGACAGGCGACCGTTCCCAGAGTGCTGTCAGTCGCGGATATCGTCACGACCAACGCTGAGTATTCAAAAGCCGAGATCGTGGAGTCTCTGCCCGTTGACTCGGACAACGTCCACGTCGTGCACAACGGGTTGACCGAGCCGTATCTCCAGGCAGCACAGGCCGAGCCTGCGAGTGAGACCCCCAAATCGGATCAGGATAGTGACCAACAGTTGATGGATCACGGTTCGTCAATCACAGACGCTGTGAGCCGATCATCAATAAAACACCTCGACACAGAACTTCCAGAACAGTACGTACTCTACGTGGGATCGCTCAATCCACGAAAAAACATTGCGCGGCTGATTGAGGCATTCGCGCGGCTCAAGCGCCGCACGTCACTCCCTCACGGGCTGGTGATGGCTGGTCCCTCTCCGAAACGGATCTTTCAGCGGAGTGATGTAGATGCGGCAGCCGAGCGTGACGCGGCACTCACATCGGTCGGCTTCGTCTCAGATACACAGTTGCAAGCGCTGTACCGGAACGCAGACTGCTTTGCGTTCCCGTCACTCTACGAGGGGTTCGGCATCCCGCCGCTGGAGGCGATGGCGATGGGGACACCAGTAGTAACGAGCAATACCTCTGCGATGCCGGATGTGTGTGGAGACGCTGCTGTGTTCGTGGATCCACACGACACGGCGGCGATTCGTGACGGCATCGAGACGGTGCTGACGGATGAAACGCTCTCTGAGTCACTGGCTGCTCGTGGTCGGGTTCAGGCCCGGCAGTATACCTGGGGACAAGCAGCGAAAGAATTTGTTGACATCGTCCGGGAAGCGAGTAGGGGGTGACCTCTTTTTACAGGCGGTTGAGGCGAATGCCACGGGGCTTGAGTGGGTGAAGCCGACACCTCCTGAAGCACATAAGTAACTCGAAACACACGACACGACCAATTGTGACGGCATCAGTTGCCTCTGGGTTCAACTCCACAAACACGGACGGTCAGACGCTCTACCGTCGCCACCAAGGAGGTCGGGGAGCGACCGA
>JAQCMZ010000077.1 GCA_028274825.1 Haloferacaceae archaeon | reverse complement strand
GGGGATACCGGCCGTGTGGCTGAGCACGTGTTTGATCGTGATCTCCGCCTTCGTGGTGCCGGGCTCAGCGAACTCTGGCCAGTGGTCGATAACTTGGTCGTCGTAGTCGGCCTCACCGTGTTCGATGAGCTGGTGTAATCCAACTCCTGCGTACGGTTTCGTACACGAAAAGATGAGATGGCGCGTCTCTGGCGTCGTCGCTGCGCCTTCGGGGGCTGTCTTGCCGCCGGCGAAATCAACCGCAAGCTCGCCGTCGACGTAGACTGCTAGCTGGCTCCCGTGATGGAGGCCGACATCGAGCTGGCGGTCAAACTCGGCACGAAGCTGCTCGCGGTCCGCCTCGGAAAGTGCTGGCATGGTTGGTACTCCTAGCAATGATCATTAAATATTCGCCTCGGTCCGAAACAGACCTGCCTCGTGGGTGTTTCGCTCTGCGACGAGGAACTCCCGAATAGACGTTGGAATACATCCCTGGGACGCGACCCTCGAGTTGTATGATATCGGGTTGTGGATGGGGAACTTGGCACCGAGCCGATAGCCAAGAGGTTAGCTGTGGCCGTCAATTGGGACTGGTTCATACGGTTCTGCCAACCACTCACGATCAGACGCAGACAGATCGATGTCGAGCGCTTCGACGGCGTCGACGACGTACTCGGGTTTTCGAGCGCCGATGATCGGGGCGTCAACGGCGTCTTGATGAAGTAACCAAGACAGCGCGATCTGTGCCATCTTCACCCCCTTCTCGGTGGCAAGCTCTTCAACGCGCTCGTTGACCTCGCGCCCACCGTTCACGGCGTACGTTTTCAGGCGCTCGTGGAGGTACTGGTCTGTCTCACCGCGAACGGTCGTTTCCAATTCATCATGTGGCCGGGTAAGGAATCCACGAGCCATCGGGCTCCACGGAATGAGGCCGACGTCGTTTTGCTTACACAGGGGGACCATTTCGCGTTCCTCTTCTCGATAGGCGAGGTTGTAGTGATTTTGCATCGTGACGAACGGCTCGTGGCCACCGGTCTCGGCTGTGTGAAGCGCGTTTGCGAACTGATACGCCCACATTGATGACGCACCGAGATGCCGTACCTGCCCCCGCTCGACGGCGTCAGTGAGCGTTCGGAGCGTCTCCTCGATTGGGGTTTCGTCGTCCCAGCGATGGATCTGATAGAGATCGATCGTCTCCATTCCGAGTCGATCGAGACTGTTCGCGAGTTCTTGTTCGATCGCTTTGCGCGAGAGGCCGCCAGAGTTCGGATCGTCGTCGTCCATCTGGAAGAACACTTTCGTGGCGATGACCTGCCGGTCACGATCATAGCCCTCGAGTGCGTCACCGAGCACGCGTTCGCTCTCGCCGGTGTTGTACGCGTTCGCGGTGTCGAAGAAGTTGATTCCGTGCTCGATGGCGGTGTCGACGACTTCCTGGGCCTCCTCAGCAGAGAGGTGCCAGTCGGCATCTCCCCCAAACGTGTTCGTGCCAATCGCGATGCGGCTTACTTTCGTCCCGGAACTACCCAGTGTTGTGTACTCCATACAGCGGCCACGAGTGGTGGATAAGAAGGCGTTTGGTTAGCGCCGTGGGGTGGACCCCGCTAGGAGGCACGCGTGTGATATTTGATTGCTGGTGCTGGAGGATAGTACCTCTCGGATCGGACCTACACGATCAGATACCGACCCATCCCAGAGAAACCTGTCCGGATTGCCCGTACCCACTAACTGTAGGTCCTTCCGAGCGACGTACGAAATAACTCCCAGATGGCTACCACGGCGTTTCTCCATGGGCTCGCACTTTCAGTTGGACTCATCGTCGCTGTCGGACCCCAGAACGTGTTCGTGTTCCAGCAGGGCGCTGTTCAGCCTCGACTTCGCCAGTCGCTTCCGACTGTCCTCACGGCTGGTGTGGCAGATACCATCCTCATTCTGCTCGGCGTGCTCGGTGTCTCCGCCGTGGTCCTCGAGTTCGCGTGGCTTCAAACAGTCTTGCTCGGCGGTGGCGTGGTGTTTCTCGTCTATGTAGGGTGGATGCTTTTTTCAGCTCCCGTGATGGACCTCACATCTCACGATGAGAAGCTGCTGAGTGTTCGTGAGCAAGTCGGATTTACTGCCTCGCTTTCGCTGCTCAACCCCCATGCGATTCTGGACACGATCGGCGTCATCGGAACGAATGCGTTGGCGTACGCACCACCGAGTCGCTGGGCGTTCGCCGTAGCGTGTCTCCTCGTTTCGTGGGTGTGGTTCCTTGGGTTAGCTGCTGGGGGTCGACTTCTCGGTGGATCAATCCTCTCTGATGGGCGACTCCGCTATCTCAATCTGATTTCAGCCGGGGTCATCTGGATCGTTGCGGCCTATATGGCGTCTCGGCTGCTCGGACTGGTTGGGCCCTTCTGAGCTGGTAGTAGTTCTTTTGAGTCCGTATTAGAGTGATTTGCTCCGGTGGCAAGTTGATAAAACGCGGCGATCGCGGTATCCACAATCGAGAGCCGATAGCGGAGTACATCCCACTCGTTGGCTTGGTGTCTGACTTGGCGTGTTCTCGCCGGTGACTGAGCAAACGACATTCAGCTCGACGAGGCGATTAAGATGTTTGCGGGCAGTGAATTCCGCGACCGCAGCCTTTGTCACAATGTATGATACAGGCTTCGGTTGATCGAGGGTTTGTATTAAATGAGTGGACTCTCTCGAAGGCTGTCGTGTGGGCTGTCCACGTTTCAATACCCCGACTCGTACTGCCCATACTGTCTTCGAGATCTTTGTTTCAATACCACTACCTCCACGGAGTTTGACACTGAGGCTAGTCGGTCGGAATTCTAGTACGATATCATTACGCAGCCCTGTTGAAATCCTCAGTCGGTGATAGGTTTCAGCGGCCGTGCTGAATAGAGGGCGCGAGTCTTCTACTGAGTTATTCTTGGATTCGTTCAGATCCGATCGCTCAGTACACTGGACAATTACGGAAGTACAAGGAGAAAGCCTCGCGCTTCAGCGCGGGGAGGTCAACTACCACCCAAAAGAATATATTATCGCTTTCGTTAATGTATCTTGCTGACATATGACACAGTTCGATTACATTGTTGTGGGGGCTGGATCAGCAGGCTGTGCGGCCGCACATCGGCTCTCTGAGGACTCAGACACAGAGGTGCTGTTGCTGGAGGCGGGTGCCCCAGATGAGGAACATGAAAAGGAAATATACACACCCTCAATGTTCCCACACCTGTTCAAATCCGATGCCGACTGGGAGTACTACACCGAACCCCAGACCGAGTTGAACGACCGGCGACTGTATCACCCCAGAGGGAAGACTGTAGGCGGATCGAGTTCCCTGAACGCCCAGATATACAACCGCGGAAATCCGCAGGACTATGATGACTGGGCCGCACTCGGTAACGATGGCTGGTCGTCCGAGGACATGCTCCCGGTATTCAAACGTGGTGAGGACTTCCAGGGGACAGGCCAAGCGGAGTATCACGGGACGGGTGGGCCACTTACCGTCAGTGACATCTCCGACCCGAACCCAGCTACTGAGCGGTACGTCGAAGCTGCACAGGATTGTGGTCTTGAGTACAACCCCGATTTCAACGGCGAGACCCAGGCCGGCGCGGGGCTGTATCACGTGACACAACGCGACGGCGAACGCTGTAGCAGCGCTGCGGCGTATATCAAGCCGAGCCTCGATCGACCGAACCTCACTGTCGAAACTCGCGCGCACGTCACAGCGCTCAGGTTCGACGGCGACCGCGCCACTGGGGTCACCTACGAGCAGGATGGCGTTGAGCACGCGCCCGACGTTTCTGGTGAAGTCGTTGTTTGTGCCGGCGCGTTCAATTCCCCGCAGTTGCTGATGCTCTCGGGGATCGGTCCGGCTGGACACCTCACTGACCACGGCATTGAAGTTCAGGTTGACCTCCCCGGCGTCGGTCGAAATCTTCAAGATCACCTGTTCACCTTTGTCGTCTACGAGCGAACCGACGATGCGGCTCCCGCCCCCACCTCAAACATCGGGGAAGGTGGTGGGTATACCTACGTCGATGAGAGCGAACCCACCCCCGATCTACAATTCCACTTCTGCCCGGTCTACTATATGGAGCACGGACTCGCTAACCCAGAAGGACTCGGCTTCTCGATTGGTTCCACGCAGGTTCGTCCCGAGAGTGTCGGAACCGTAAAATTGGCATCGGCGGATCCCATGGAAGACCCCGTCATCGACCCACAGTACCTCAGCGCCGATTCCGATCTCGAAGTCCTCCGAGAAGGAATCAAAGAGGCGAGAGAAATCGCACAGGCCGAGCCGTTCGATGACATCAGGGGTGAGGAAGTTTGGCCCGGTGAGAATGTGGAGACCGATGCCGAAATTGAGAGCCACATTCGAGAGACCTGCCACACGGTCTATCACCCCGCTGGTACGTGTAAAATGGGGCCTGAGGACGATGACATGGCGGTCGTCGACCCGCAACTCCGGGTCCGTGGTGTTGAGGGGCTCCGGGTCGCTGACACCTCAATTATGCCGAACATCACGAGCGGGAACACCAACGCTCCTGCAATCGCCATCGGCGAACGAGTTGCTGAACTGATCACAGACGAGCAGTTGGTCACAGCCTGACATCCTCCCCGCGCGAAAGCGCGAGGATTCCTCCGTGGGGGGTTCAGCTATCGACCCACGGAGGCAACTTGCGGGTTTGTGCGCACTGCTTTGGGACTTTCGTGAAGGTGTGATTTTCCCGACCATTCGTGGTCGCCCCACTCGAATCGCACGGGCCGTGCCATCGGCCTGACTTCAGAATCGCTGTGTTCTCGACGGAACGTCTCTGAGGCCGTGAGGTCGGCGTGTCCCTCGAAACCACACGGACACGTCAGCGTCTCTCCGTGGCGAACCGTCTCCTCGTGGTCACCACATTCGGGACACGTCTGACTCGTCCACGCTTCCGACTCGGCTTCGAAATCCTCGCGGTTCAGCGCGGGGAGGATGTCAATGACAGGTGATGGCGAGAACGCTGTTACCACCCTTGTGAACGACCTCGATGCTGCTATCTTTCTCTGTGATGAGTTCAACCAACTTGGCTTGATCCACGCCTCGCTCGCTGATACGCAACTTGTCACGACGCCTACGCTCCTCTTGATCCTTGTTCGAAGAGCAGTGATCAAGCACGAAGTCTCGCCCTCTAGGGTGAGGAGAGCGTCAACTACTCGCAACCAGCGCAAGATATCGATGGCCGACAGGATGTGTCACTGGAAGCCACTCGACCGACCGATCGGCGATCAACCCCGTAGTGAGGTTTTCAAAGCCGTGGTCGGCGTCGGGTTCGTACCCGATGAGGTACGCGATGGGCGACGTTCCAGTTCGCGACACGCGTTCGGCAAGCCACCCGTCTCCGGTCGGTTCCGCAAGCACTACTGGCAGATCGTGGAATGAGGCAACGTCAGCGTGGAGATCAACGCTTGTGCTTCGCGTCGGCTCTTGGGCGTCGAAAGCTGTCGTGAATGCGTCCACTGCGGTGGTTAAGTCCGGCACGCCGAGGACCACAGTGTCGATGCCGTGAACCGGCGACGTGGCAAGGTCACCTGTGGGCTGAACACGCAGTTCTCGTGGGGTTCGATCTGCGATCAGGAATGGGAGGCGAGTCCCCGGGTCGCCGCCTTCGAGCGACGTCAGATCCCACTCGACGAGTGTTCCGTCGTCGCGTTCCCGTTCGTACGCTGTGGGGCCGTCGACGGTCACGCCACGGTTACGAAACGTTGCGGTCGTTGTCTCGATGTCGTCGACGCCGATAGCCCACGCACACGGACCGGTGTTGGTGTCGATCGGGTCGTTCCACCACGGCGAGTGTGTGTCGGCGGTGTGTTTCGAGATCAGTTCGATGTAGCTCCCGTCGGGGAAGCCGATGATCGCCATGTGGGTGACCCCATTGGAATGGTGCCCACCATACTCAACGGGGAGACCGGCTGCGGAGAACGCTTCTGTGAGGCGATCGAGATCACGCCCCGCGACGGTGACGTGATCAATTCTATAGTCCATAACTCAGAGCGATTGCCGACGATCAAAGTGGTTTCGGGGACATCGTGAGCGGCGTTCAAGTATCTTGAGCGTCACGCTAAAGCGTGACCGACGACGTGTCCACTCCCAACGAGTCCGGTGTGCCGACCGTCTCATGTACCCGGTGTGGTCGCGACTGGGAGCTTGATCACGAACTGGACGACGTACAGGCGGGGAACCGCGCCGTCGAACAGTTCGCGCTCGATCACGAACGGCATACTGGGCATTTCCCAGATGACGTCACCCCGTGGATCGTTCGGTGCCAGCAGTGTCCCGACGGCGAGCAATTTCTTTCGGAACGTCCCGCGCGGCGCTGGGCAACCACTCACGCCCGCCACACACGGCATACCGTACATCTCAAAGGACCAAACGACACAACGGATACCGTCTCGTCCGACAGCAGTGAGCCACAGCCGTAGCCACTGACAGCCGTCTCACTGGTGTGCCACCTGCTTGCTCCGCACACTACATTTCCGCAAGCTGTATCGACAGCGATTCGAGATCGGTCGTCTCATCGATCGCAGAAATCCACCGGCTCGGGAGGTCGGACGCCCCGAACCGTGCGCCCGCCACAGCCCCTGTGATTGCCCCAATAGTATCTGTGTCACCGCCGCGGTTCACCGCTGTCACAATCGCTTCCTCAGCGGTCTCGGCGAGTAGCCCGTCATGGAGCGCTGTCTGTAACGAATGGACGACGTACCCTGATGTCTCCAAGGTGGCAGGCGACTCGCCACGGGCGACCGGCTGAAGTGCCGTTACGAGCTCACTCGGCGCGTCTGACCCGACGTAGTCGAGGGCATCTCGTAACGGCGTGTCAGCGCCGTCGAGTAACCCAGCGAGTGTTAGATTCAACACTGCGCACCCGTACGTACACCGCGGGTCAGCGTGTGTGATCTGCGAGGACTCCCGGCTCACCTGTACGAGTCGATCCCACTCATTCGCGGACGGAATTGCGAGCGGTGGACACCGCATCACACTCCCGTTGCCCGCGTTCTGGCCTTCGGAACTCTGCTCCCACACGTGTTGGCCCGCCTCGTCCCACGCGTCGCCGCGTTTCAGCCGACGGAGCGATCTCGCAGTCATCCCCCCGATGTCGAACGGGTCCGTGTCATACCACGCGACGAACCGCTCAGCAATGTCGGCTGGGTCGAACGTCCGGTGTTCAGCGAGGCTTCTCGCGATACACAGCGCCTGCTTTGTATCATCCGTGATCGTCCCGGCAGGCTGATTCCATGTCCCGTGCCCGACCATCTCGTCAAGTTGCCCGTGTTCTGTCTTGATGGCTGACGCAGACCGGAACTCCACTGGACGGCCGAGCGCATCTCCGCAGGCGAGTCCGAGGAGCACACCGCGATCTCGATCCGAATCTATACGCGACCTGACGGCCACCGCTGCGAAAAATGTACGGCGTCGGTCACTCGCCGGGTTTCGTCCCCGTGCGGAGGTTCTCCCGATACTCCGCCCACGCGTGGTACATCTCTGCCCGCTCTTTTTTCATCGTCTCGTGTTCGTCTTCGTCGTAGAATGGGAGTTCCTCCTTTTCAGGCACGTTTAAGACCTGTCCGAGCGGGTGAACTGCCTCGGGGTCAAGCCCCGAGCCACTCTGCCTCGAAATCTGTAGAGCTGTTCGTAGTAGTCCAGAGCTCAGGCTTCGCCGTGCTCGTCGATAGCGCGTCGAATGTGCGGCGTCGCTTCAGGGTACTCTTCAGCGAGCGTTTCGAACATCTCCTGTGCTCACGCGATCTTGTATTCGCTGAGCGATCGGTTCGGACTGTCTGATACCCACGTCCCGACTTGGACGATCTCGAACGAACTGATTGCGGCGTCGAGTGCGTCGTTGACCTCAGCGCGAACTGTCGTCGGCAGTGTGTCAACCCGGACTGCTGAAAGCAGATTTTGTCCGATTGCGTACCCCGTTGCTGTGCTTTCCGGGTACACGCAGATCACGTCTTCACTCCGAACGTTGCCGAGGGCTCGCTCGGCATCTCGATACTGGTAGACGGTCGCATCAAGTTCGTCCACTGGAAAGAGACTAGTCGCGTCCCCGTACTCATCTGAATACTGAAATTCCCTCGACATACAACAAGACATAACCCGGCCTATTCACATCAACTAGTAGAGATATCGATGGCAGGCTCAGTTTCGTGTCCGGTTTCTGACTGCGGGTTCGAAGACACACTGAGTCAGGTCATCCACCACGTAAGTGGTGAGAGTGACCCGGATCACTCGTGGCCTGCTGTCGGGTACCAGCACTCCTATGCGTTCCGCTCAGCGATGCTTGATGAGACCTCTGGGACAGTCGAGGCTGACGACTCGACCGACCAGCCAACAGAACTGACGGATCTTCCTGGCATCGGTCCCACGCGTGCTACAGCACTTTCCGAAGCTGGCTACGAGCGTGTAGACGAGATTGTCGCAGCGTCACTACTTACCCTGACACGCTCGACGGAGCTTGGAGAACGAACCTGCCGTTGTATTTGGGCGGTGGCCAATGAAGCGTGTGAGAGCGAGGGAACGCTACTAGCAAACCTCGCAGACGGGCTCGATGTACCCCGTAGTGAGGTTGCGACAGCGTATGGTGACCTTGCTCCTGTTGGGGTGCCACCAGAAGAGGCCGCCGGATCGCTCATTGAGTGGTTCACACCATCGCCGCTTGCTGAAGCGCTTCAGGAAAGTGACTACTCGATCAGGTACTACCATATGCTGGGTGCGGAAGGTTTTGAGACGCCAGCCGATGTCACCAAGGCGCCTGTTGACGCACTCACTGCGGCCCAATATGTTGGTGACAGCGTGGCGCCATCCCTCCGTGAGGCTGTCGAAGACTGGACTGAGTCAGATGAAACAGCGACTCAAGAGCAAGAGCTTACGACTGGAGACACTGCCGATACGTCGACTATCGACTCTGATGACGGGGCTGTAGAGGACCCAGGACAGTGTGACGAGTCTCTCACCCACACGGATCTTGAATCACCAGCAGCTGATTCTACTGGGCACTCGGTTGAAGAGCCAACCGTTCAGCAAACACAGCCAGACAACACAGACCGAGTGCCGAAGGCTCGGGCGCAGGCACTGCTGGAACGAAGCATCGGTCCTGATGCGAAGTTCCGTCCACAACAGTGGGAGGCAATTGACCGGCTCGTCAATGACAACGATCGGCTGTTGTTAGTCCAGCGGACGGGATGGGGCAAGAGTACCGTCTACTTCACAGCCACTAAGCTCCGCCGAGAGCAAGGTGCTGGTCCAACACTCATCGTGAGCCCGCTGTTGTCGTTGATGCACAACCAAGTCCAAGATGCGGAGAATCAGCTGGGACTCTCTGCGTGGACAATCAACTCCAATAACACCGACGAATGGGACGAGGCAAAGACCGCGGTCGTCGAGGGAGAATGTGATGTCCTGCTCATCTCACCAGAGCGACTCGCAAATTCACAGTTCCAACAGGAGATCCTCTTAGAGATGGACGAGGAGTTCGGGCTGCTTGTCGTCGACGAGGCTCACTGTATCTCCGATTGGGGCCATGATTTCCGACCTGACTACCGTCGAATCCGCCGCATTCTCAACGAGTTGCCGACACATATTCCGGTGGCAGCGACGACGGCCACTGCCAACGACCGCGTCGTCGATGATATCACGACGCAAGTGCCGGACCTCGATGCGATTCGCGGGGAGTTGGTTCGCGACTCACTCCGGATCCAGACCATTGAGATGGATTCGAAGGCTGAGCGACTCGCCTGGCTTGCTGAAAATCTGGCTTCCTTCGATGGCTCGGGAATCATCTACTGTCTGACGACTGATGAAGTCGAACTCGTGGCCGAGTGGCTCCAGCAATTCGGTCACAATGTAGAGCCATACTATGGCCGTCTCGACGGCGACCGCCGACGAGAGCTTGAATCCCAGTTGATGGCAAATGACGTCGACGCGCTCGTCGCCACGAACGCACTCGGGATGGGATTCAACAAGCCCGATTTAGGGTGGGTAGTCCACTTCCAACGGCCACCGAACCTCATTCGATACTATCAGGAGATCGGGCGGGCTGGGCGTGCGCTCAATGAAGCGAAGGCAATCATGCTGAGCGGTGAGAGTGACGATGAGGTGGCTGAGTACTTCATTGAGCAGGCCTTCCCCGAACCTGAGGCCTTCCAAGCGGTGCTTGATACCATTGAGGCCAGCGACACCCAACTCCATAAATACGAACTGCTCAAACACGTCAACGTCGGCTGGGGCGCTATAGATACCTGTCTCAACATCTTGCGAGTCGAGAATGCTATCTACAAAGGAGAGGATGGGTACGAGCGGACAACGAAAGACTGGTCGTACGATCATGAGCGTATTGAGTCAGTCACGCAGCATCGGTGGGACGAATTAGAGCGAATCCAAGCGTTTGCGGCGACCGATGCGTGTCTCACGCGGTTCATCGATGATGAATTAGACGGATCGCTTGAGGGAGACTGCGGGCACTGCGCCAACTGTGTTGGTGAATTTGTTCCATCGACCGTCGAGAAGCAGGAGTTGATCGATGTGGCGGTTGACCACTACAAAGGTATCTCAACCAGTGAGATCTCCTCGCGATACTACTTGCCGAAGCAAGACGGCGGGCGCTCTGTGATAGATGATGACCGCAACATGGAGGATGGCCGTGTGTTGGCGGCACTGGATGATCCTGGTTGGGGAGCGCGTGTCCGTGAGCAACGAGATACCGGTCAGTACAGTCCGGAACTTGTCTCGGCTGCCGTTGAACTGTTCAACGAGTGGGGGCCGTCGCCTGCCCCGGCGTGGGTGACATCGATTCCGCTTTGGGACGAAACTGGTCAAATCGCAGCGCTTGCCGAGCAGATAGCAGCGAACATCGAGCTACCGTATCTCGAGGCACTGGAGCAAACTGGTGCGGTACGACCACGTGATGAGTTGGCCAACTCGTATCAGAAGCGGTGGAATGTCGAAGATGCGATGACAGCTACTGATGACGTTCGGGCCGGTCCAGTATTGGTTGTCAACGACCTTGTCGACTCTCGCTGGGTATTTACTGAAGCGTCGTTTGTACTTCGGGATGCCGGGAGTGGGCCAGTATATCCGTTTGCTTTGGCAGAGGTCTAAACGCGGGTTGTGCGTGTGCGATGAGTGCGGAACGACGGCGAGCGCGGACGTGAACCGGGCCGAGAATATTCGATAAAACGTATCTCCGAGTTCACCGAATTTGTTGGTGAATCGGAATACTGATTGGTTGGCACAGCCATCGACATTCCTGTTTGATACGGAGAGTGGCGCATTCGCGCCCCAAGAACAGATCACGTCGTACATCATAATATCCTAACCCAGCGGCACGGCGCCGTGGGACTCCTCGCGCTTCAGCGTGGGGGCGTTAATCTGGTTTCACGACCTCATCACACGAGGGACATTCCGCAAAAACACCTGTCTCTCCGTCTGCTTGCTCGTATTCGATGAGCTTCCACGTTGCTGGGATCTCGCGTTCGCAGCTCGGGCAATTTCCAAGTGGTGCCGGGCTGTCAGTCATTAGGGGAGAAGGGGAGCGTGTGACTCTCCTTCCAATCGAAATTCTGTTTCAGGTCAATTAAATATTCGCCGGGAGTGTGCGGCGGGTACTGGAGGGCTGACGCACGTCATCGTTTGGCTCGCTTCCTAGACTGTTACCCAACAGAACGTTTGTGAACTACCCCACCCTACTCGCTCACGGCTGACGCCGTTCGCTCCGTGAGGGTGTCGTCAGAACTCTCCGAGTTCTGACTGCTAACCAGAAGTCCGCGACTTCTGGTGATGGGGCTTCCTGTTTCGATGACGCACTTTACAGACACAACCGTGTCCGTAGGGAGCGCAGTCTCCACAGGCGTTAACGAGAGCAAAGCTCTCGTCCGCAC
>JAQCMZ010000066.1 GCA_028274825.1 Haloferacaceae archaeon | reverse complement strand
CGTTCAGCAGTTCGTTGAAGCATAGTATAGACGGCATGGCTGGTGAGCCGTTCCCCCTCATCTCGGGAACGGATAGAACAGAATAGCGGGGCGTCTGGATTGTCTGGGTCTGGGTGTTGGTTCATCCACCTATCCAAGTATCCACGACTCCAGTTCAACGGTCTTTCCCGCCCACTTCCTGTCTTAACTCCTACTTTCTGCGGGACTCGGACTCTGGCGAATGGCTCTTCTAAATAATGCCGAACGTCAAGCTGGACGAGAGCGGTTCTGCGAAGTGTCTCTTCGTACATAACGGCAATAAGTCCTGCGTCCCTCTCCGTTCTCGTAGATTCGATCAACCCCACCACTTCATCTGGAGAGAGGACGGTTTCTTGATCGATTTTCTTGTGCGTCCGCTTGGGTGCGTCTATCTCGGACTTATCGGCGTCTGATTCAATAGACCAACTAATGAACTTACGGACGGCGTAGGCTGTATTCCTCCGTGTCCCATCTCCTGCGTCTCTCTGCCTCATCACTCGGCGTATGAGACGGTTCCAGTCGTCGCTACCCCATCCTCGGGTTCGGCGTTGAAGACGTCTGAGTCGTAGCTATAACGGATGAAAAAACGTAGTTCTCGGCAGTAGTTTCGGGCGGTTGATGAGGCTAAATCGTCGTCAGAATCGTACAGGAAATCCAGTATCAGGTTCGAATGCTCTGGTTTGAGTTCTTCGGAAACTAATTCTTTCTGACGCTCCAAGTACTCTTCATGATGGGTTTGATATTCGTCGTTGCGTTCCGCCACAGACAAACACCTGTGAGTCAAAATAGTAAGCATGACAGATAAGGATATGTACTACAACAAAGCGAAACAGGAAGACTATCGAGCGCGGTCAGCATATAAACTCCAACAGATTGACGACATCGCGAATATTCTGTCTGGCGGTAACACTGTTGTTGACCTCGGTGCCGCGCCGGGCGGCTGGCTGCAGGTCGCTGCCGACAGAGTTGGCCCATCCGGGCGGGTATTGGGTGTGGACAAACAACGAATCGACCCGCTCGACCACGAGAACCGCAACGTAAGCACCATTCGTGGCGATATTACTGACGAGCGAACAATCGACCGGATCACTGCTGAAGTGGGCGATGTCGACGCCGTGATTTCGGATATGGCACCGGATATGACCGGCGAGTACGATCTCGATCACGCCCGATCCGTCCATCTTGCTCGACAGGCACTGGCCGTGGCGATGGATGTTCTCGCGCCCGGCGGAGATCTCGTGGCGAAAGTGTTTCAGGGGCGGGATCTAGACGGCCTCCGGTCAGATGTCGACGACCCATTTGAATATGTGCGGACCATCTCACCGGATGCCTCGCGAGACTCCTCTTCGGAGGTGTTTCTCGTCGGGAAGCGCCGGATTGACGCCCCAGTCACAGAAGGCGAGACTCTGACGGTGGATGTCACCGCGATGGGTGAAGAAGGCGACGGGATCGCGACTGTCGACGGATACACGCTGTTCGTCCCAAACACCGAGATCGGAGACACAGTGACCGTCGTCGTTGACTCAGTCAAACCTGGCTACGGGTTCACTGAGCGACAAACGTGAGCGATCTGACCGTGTTGTGAACTCCGTGTCCTCGGTATGATCAAGCAAAGAGTTCCCACTGCAGGAACACAAACACGCTTTGCTATCGAGTCTCGATCTCTGCGAGTCGTATTTGACCGGTCAACTGCTTCCCAAACTGACTGTCAGCGGGACGCTGTCGTCAGCTACTGGGCCTGCTTGAACCGAATTCATAGACACGACTAATAAATCCACGAGCCGTGGTACTGGGCTGACTCTCTCTATACAAGAGATAGCGCGAGTACCCCGACCCGCTGTGGTCGGGGATGAAGCGCGTCAAAGCAACACACCATTTAAATATGTAATGCAGTCGTCCAAACTCATCCAAACGCTGTCATTCGGTCTGGACATCAACAAGGGGAGTGGCGACGAATTGCAAAACGGGTGTCTCGAAGCCCGCCGTATCCGAAACGAGACCAACCGCCTCGACCGACAAGGATGGGACTGGGAGGACATCAAGCCAGCCGTCGTGGACAACGCCAACCACGTCAAAAACACCAGTCAACTTCTCGTTGACAATGCACTCGGTGAAATACATGGTATCGTACAAGACGTCGTGGGAGGGAATTTCGACTGACAAGGTTGACCCTGAGTATACGAGTCAACGATGCCCGCGAACCGAGTGCCAGCACACTGAACGGGAAAATCGCCAGAAAAAACGCTTCAAGTGCCGTCGGTGTGAGTTCCAAGACCACGCTGACAGGAAGGCAGCGGTGTGTGGTGCAGGAGTGGTTTGACGAGCAGGAGACTGAGACTGTGCCGTCTCTCGAAACCCTTCCTCAGGTGAAGAAGGTGAGACGGGCGGCATCGGGTCGTGGTGAAGCGACCGACTCTCACGGACGCGTTTTGCGTTCGGGTGTTCACCGACACGAAACGTCGGCGCAAGACTCACAGAGTCAAGCGCGAGAGAAATTGGAGACCGTTGCCTCAGCAGTGCAAGAGTAAACACGGACGCCACGGGCCACCGCGCCCGTGGTACTTCACGCTTCAGTCTGGCTCAGAGTACAGAGGAGTGCTGCTTAGGTGACATCCTCCCACGACATCTCGTGGGCTTCCCACGCCCGGTGGGCTGGTTTGGGAACGTCCGTTTCCGACCCGACACGCCGATGGGAGTGCCACGCCCCCGTTACTCCTCTCGTGTGACGGACTCGGGGTTCCCTGAGTATGTGACGTCGGTTGGAGTGTCCGAAGGCTTCCTTTGTGTTGACAGCGTGTCATAGAACACGTCTCACAC
>JAQCMZ010000051.1 GCA_028274825.1 Haloferacaceae archaeon | reverse complement strand
ACAGGCCGTCAACCAGGCACGTACCTCCTTCGAGGAGAAAATCACACAGGCAGGAGCGACGTTTCTGTACGGGGCGATGTCCGGGTTCTTCACCGCCGAAGATCTCGACGACGTGATGTACGAGGTGACCGAGGTTGCCAAATTCCTCCTGGAAGTGGAGGGTGTCGACCTCGACGTCGAAGACGAATTAGAATCCGAAGACAGGATTTCTGCGGTGATGCGGGACGTTCGCGAGTCGAGTCAGCAACTCCGCGGCGAAGAAGTCCGTTGCCCGGAGTGTGGTCACGTCCACGAAGCCAGTGAGTGACGTCGACTCAGAGCCGCCGCTCGTGGAGCCGGCAAAGAGGGTACCCCGATTCGGCCCCCACCTGAGACTGCGGGCGGTCGATCCTCGTGGGTGACATGGCTCCGACAGGGAGAGCCTGTCATCCACTGGATAGACTCTGGGGGCCGTGCTGACTGCTGACTCACCGGGGGATCCCCTCCAGTCCACCGGCCAACGCCAGTCAGTCGCCTGTTTGCCGGCTCGAGCGCGCCTGCCTGACATCGGCCCCGTCCCGAATCATATCGGGACAGTGCGGGCAGACCCGGGGTTCGGAAATCTGTTCTGGGGTGAATACACGGACGTAGCGTTCGGTCACGAATGAACCGCAGTTTTGACACGTTGGCATCTGTGGATAGATCAGGTCGGTTGCGGGTTGGTCGGTTGCAAGCCGATACGCCCTGTTCACGAGTCTCCTGTCGTCGTCGTTCGAGACGCCATCGATCACACCCGATCGGGGCGTCCTGAACAGAGAAAGAATTATTCACCAGTTCCGATAGCTGATGCCCCATCATTACGGCCTTTTGAATTCTCACCGGGTTCGCTGGACTCGCCAGACTCACTCAGATCGCGGCGGCCGCTCCCGAGAGGAGGGTCGTGAGTGCGACGGTGTACGCCACCGCACTGACGGCCCAGTCGCGGGCGACCAACCGGGCTCGCTCGCGCGAGAACCCCCGCGCTCGCGGCAGCGGGACGACCACGAAGAATCCGATCATCAGCGCGGGATACACGAGCCCGGTCACGAGCACGGCAAACAGCGATGGGCCGACTCCGAGACTCTGGCTCGGCATACTGGTAAGCCCCACCAGCCACGCTACGACGCCGGCGATCGTCACGAAGAGGACACCTGCGCCAGTGCCGGCCACGTAGTGGACGGTTGATGCCAGCCGAGCAGGAGCCTCGTCCGGCGGAGTGTCGGTGAGCACTCCAGCCGCGACGAACGGGGTGGTGTCACCCTCGGGGAGCCGCGGCATGACCAGGTCCATCACGAGTGTCGCCGCTACCCCGGCAAGAGCCCCAGCAACCACCGCCGGTGGCCCGAACGTCTCGACGATCATACACGCCCTAACAGCAGTATTCGCTTCAGAATACCGATTCGCCGACCCGAACGGGCTATGTCTGTCTCCCACGATGCATGGGACGGACCTGCACCTGCTCGCGAGCCCCGGACGAGACGCAGAAGCAAAGCGACGACAGCCGCCAGCAGAACAAGAGAGGAACCCCGGTCCTCGTCAGTCACGGCAGTAGAACGCGAATTCGGACTGGAACTGCAACTCCAGTACGCCCGACTAGCACCGTTTCTCGGCGGTCTCGGAGACTGATAGCACCGCTGCCGCTAGCAGTATCCCTCTACCGTACTCGTGTTGATTAGCGTCACAGAATTCAGATACTCGCCTCCCCTCACGGCTGAGTCGTGAGATTTCTCGGTTGCCCGCGAAGAGACTGCGGTCAGCGAAGCGGTACCAGCTTCACGCCCAGAGCCCCTCCACGTTCGCGCAACCGGAGTCGTCGCGATGGGCACTCACGCAGAAAGCCCCGCTGTTCACGGCGGGAATGAAGCCAACGACCGTGGCTCAACGGGGCCTGGCCTCGGCGGGTTGTCGAAGCCGTCTCAGTACCTACATGCTAACCAGGGCGAGTACCTCAGGGCGTGACCCGAGGTAATTCACGAGCCGGTGAGCTTGCTCAGTAAAATTGGAAGTTGGTGGGTGACTCACGACGGTCATCGCGAGACGCCTCCAGATAGTAGCGGACCCCAGGACCGTGAGCGGCCCCGACGACCAGGTGGACATCGCGGGCAGCGTCCTCGTGGTGAATCGCGTAGTCAGCCATCCGCTCGTTGCGGGCGTGTGAGACGCGCTCCAGTCGGGGGTCGTGCCGGCGGAGCCACTCCCGCTCGAGCGGCTGAGGCAGGAAGGCCCGGTCGTAGTATCGCTGCAGTCGGATCAACTGGCGGGGATTCTCGGCAGCGGAGCGACGGAGACGGAACGACTCGAAGTCGTCACCGGTCGCGAGATGGACGTGACTCCCGAGAAGTGCCGAGACGGCCTCACCCACTCGCTGTGCGACGCCGTCACCGTAGAGACGCTCTCCGGCGGCGATCACTTCGAACACGCCTCTGCGAACGCGCGCGCTCAGTGACTCGAGATCGTCACGAATCCCGCCGAAATCCGGCACCGTGGGCGTGTACGCTCCAGTAGTCGTCCGATCGGCCGTGGCCCAGCGATAGTCGTCCATCTCCGAGACCTGTGGAAAACTCTCGAAGTATAGCGGCCGGATCCCCTGCTCACAGTAGACTGCCGCATCGCCGTCGAGGATCTGCGACACCTGGCCTTGCAAGAACGT
>JAQCMZ010000046.1 GCA_028274825.1 Haloferacaceae archaeon | reverse complement strand
CTTCGTTCCAACCGGTTCCTGCGGTTACATACGGCGGCCTGTCGAGTAACTGGTTGTATTGGAAACTCGAAACGGGCAGTCACAACTGGCAGTTGTCTCCGAGTGTGACGGCGCGTATCCACGGCCTGAAGTGGGATTGCGCCTGTTCCACGTATAATCACTGTCGTCTGTCAGTGTTTCACGACGGCTGCCAGCGTGCCTCCAGTATTAGCTGACCAGCACGCATCCTATCTGTGGACAATCGGAGACGGGAGACCAGCAGAGCTGTTATTGACGACATTGACCACCACAGGCCGGACAGTTTATTAGCGGCGACGGTGGTTCCACCAATATGAAAAATCACAGTGAGGAAGAATCCGCAGAAGGACGGGTTACGTCGCCGATGCAGTCGTTCAACGGCCGCCAGGCTGGTATTGGTGTTGTGGTCTTACTCGTTGGTCTCGGCATCGCGTATTTAATTCCGACAGTGCTGTAGCGCCCGATTCTGCACCAGACAACCGTCGCGGGGGTTCTGAGACGAGAGAATAACACAACTGAGGCGAGTGGACGCCCATTTCAACTACCCCACCTTACTTCACTCACCGGCAAGGGGGTCGCTGAGGATGTCCTCAGAGCGACGCGCTGACTGCTCATGAGAGTCTGTTCTGGGGATTGAGGCTTGTCAGTAGTCTCTCAGTCTGATTTATCAGACCTCGTAGCTGATCAACTGCGAGGGTAACTTTTCCAACTCGCTGTCTTTGACTCTGATCTCAGAGCATCGTGACTGACACTCTTCCCCCGAGACAGTCCACGACGGAGGGAGATTCTCCCGGCGTCAGTTCGACCCTCACACAGATTGGCAATGTTGAGACGGTCCCGGACCGAGACTAAGTCCGAGGGCCTGTCGGCCTACCCATTTCGGGAACGCTGAACGAGTCTCTCTTGCGATTCAAGAGCCGCCCGAGGAGCCATTATCAGATAGGCAGAGTGCAAGGTATTGAATTCCACAGCCTGATGCTTGTGAGGCCACGGATACGACCACCGTGTTAGCGCTGGGTTGTCGACTTCGGATACCAGGCCAGAGGGTGATCAGCGATCAACTCGACGGTGACGAACTGATCAAGATCGAACTCTTCGACGTGGTTGTGAAGACAGTTGACAGAGTCACCGGAGTCCATTTCTACTTGATAGATGAACGAGGGACCGACATACTGTCGGGACACGATTTGCCCGTCGGCATCTGTCTGGGTGGCGGGCGTCGCGCGGGTATCGTCGGGACGCACCAGCACATCCACGGGAGTCCCATCATAGGCTGAATCGTACCCCTCCAGAGTCGCTGCGTTGAAGCGACCAATCTCGGTGAACAGTTCGCCGTCTTTGAGCCGCCCTTCAAGGAACGATGCCCGTCCGAGAAATGAGGCGACGAATTTCGACTCTGGTTTCTCAAAGACGCTTTCGGGAGTTCCGACCTGTTCGATTCTTCCGTCGTGGATTACTGCCACACGGTCAGAAATCGACATAGCCTCCTCCTGATCGTGTGTCACCGAGACAGCGGTCACTCCCGCCTCTTTGAGGATCGCACGGATCTCTTCTCGCATCTCTACGCGCAACTGGACGTCGAGATTCGAGAACGGCTCATCGAGCAACAGGAGTTCCGGCTCTGGAGCCAGTGACCGTGCCAGTGCGACGCGCTGTTTCTGTCCGCCCGAAAGTTGATCGGGGGTCTTCTCGCCGTGGCCCGGCAAATCCACGAGTTCGAGCAGGTCAGAGACACGCTGTTGGCCGTCCGCAGCGTCGGCGTCGGTTAGTCCGAAAGCGATATTCTCCCGAACACTGAGGTGGGGGAACAGCGCGAAGTCCTGAAACACCAAGCCGACACCCCTGTTTTCGGGCCGGACAAACGTGTGTTCCGACGCAGCCACCCGCCCGGCGATCTGGATCCGGCCCGTTGTCGGCTCTTCGAGTCCAGCAATCATCCGGAGAAGCGTCGTTTTCCCGCATCCTGATGGCCCCAGTAGCGTCAACAGCTCTCCATCAGCGACCGACAGTGAAACCCCGTCGATAGCCTTCTCTTGAGCGAACTCTTTCGTGACGTCATCCAGTGTGAAAATCGGTTCTGTTGTCTCTCCCCACTTGCGTGTGTTCGATCCTGTCTTGGAACCACCTCGACTACCTGCGACTGAGTCCGTTTGTGCCATGTATGTGGGCTCGACCGCCTCCGGCCGTATCTGATAGCTCAATAATTTAGGATTGCCTAAAAACATACCGTTTCAAGAAGACTCCCACCGGCAAGGGCCAGTTGATTTACCGCTGCGCGAGGGGTGTCGTATCTCGACTCGGCAGACAACAGACGTCTGCTGTGTCATGCTCATCTGTTCGGGAAGTGAGCGACGCGTCCCGGGGTGAACGAATACGAGAGGCTAGTTTGTCACGTAGGATTGCACAGACGGTACAAGACAACTCCTCCGGGGTGTGACTCCAGAGTGAGTTCACAACTCAGTCTATCTCGCGGTCGATCACTGACCGCCATTCGCTAATCTGGTCGGCCCCAGCTTCGGACACCTCATCGCCGACAGAGAGCCGTAATCGACCAGTATCGTCGGGTGTCCCCAGGCGCGTGACTGGAGCTACATCTTCAAAGGCGTCTCTCACCGCCCCAGGGTTGACTGTCTGGATAACAGCACGACCGGGTGTCTCTCCGAAGGCAGCTACTCGATCCGGAAGTGCCACGTCGAGTCCTGTCTCGGTAGTCACCATCTCCGCGAGAGTCACGAGCAGTCCACCATGACTCACGTCGTGTGCGGCAAGTGTGTGTTCTGCATTGGCGACAGTAGCGAGTGTCTCCAGGGTACGGCGAGGCGACTCTGGCGGCGCGGGAAACGTGTCTGATCCGCCACAGCGAGACAGATATTCTGAACCGCCTAGCGACGTTTCCTCCGGGCCGATACCGAGGAGCGTGCTCTCCGGCTCCTGTACCAGCGCAGTCGGTGGTGTTTCGTAGCCGGATTTGGTCCCCAGTACCGCCAGCGTAGGCGTCGGTGGGATCGGGCCAGTGGTCGAATCGTTGTACAGTGAGACGTTGCCACCAACGACCGGGATATCGAGTGCTGAACAGGCGTCGGCCAGTCCGGAGACAATCGCTGAGAAACCATCGTAAACCGTTGGCTTCTCCGGGTTTCCACCGTTCAAACAATTGACCGCGGCTAATGGGACGGCCCCGCTGACCGCGAGATTCGTCGCGTTTTCGATAGTGACCGCTCGGGCGCCTTCGTACGGGTTGCTCGATGTCCAGTTGGGCTCTGCCCCCGCCGATAGTGCGAGCCCGACTCCCGCCGCCGACCCGTGCTCATTCGCGCTCGTATCTGTCAGCTCCTCGGCCACCTCACGGATCGCGAGAAGCGACGCGTCTTCGCCCGGTTCGACGGCCGTCCGGAGCCCGACCTCGTGATCGTACTGCCGATAGACCCACTCTTTACTGGCCGTGTTCGGCGATCCGACTACCTCGCGAATAGCCGCCTTTAGATCGATAGACGGCAGTTCACGGGGCTTCTGTGCAGGGTCTTGTGTGGGGAGGTCGTTCATCGGAGCACCGTCAGCGAGGAACTCTGCGGGCACTTCGACGACAGATTCCCCTTCGTAGGTGCACAGGTACTCACCCTCGGTGACCTCTCCGATGACCGAACAACCGAGATCGAAGCGGTCTGCCAGCGCCTCCACTCGAGACACGTCTGCAGGGCGAATTTCATAACACATTCGCTCCTGTGACTCCGCCAGAAGTATCTCGGTCGCGTTCATCGCCGGCTCACGCTGATGGACCTGTTCTAATTCGATATGAGCTCCGAGACCCCCTTTGGCGACCATCTCAGAACTGGCACCCCCCAGCCCGGCTGCACCAAGATCCCGGGCAGAAACCGCCAGTCCTTCCTCGACGATACTCTCGTTGCACTCAATAAGCAGTTTCTCCGAGTACGGATCCCCAACTTGGACAGCCGGTCTGTCTTCCGTCTTGGCGTCTTCACTGAGATCCTCACTGGCAAATGACGCCCCCCCGAGTCCGTCTCGACCTGTCGCGTTACCGATGAGAACGAGTGCGTTTCCCGGTCGTTGGGCGTCTGCCGTGACGACTCGGTCAGCGTCTGTGAGACCGACACAGGCGACATTCACCAGCGGATTCCCGTTGTATCCCGGATGAAACGCGACGCTGCCAGCGACTGTCGGCACGCCGATTGCGTTTCCATAATCAGCGATTCCTTCCACGACTCCGTCGAAGAGATATCGGGAGTGGTCCGCGTCAAACGAGCCGAAATACAGCGAGTCTGCCAGTCCGATCGGATACGCGCCCATGCTCAGAGTATCACGGACAATCCCACCGACACCTGTCGCTGCGCCGTCGTACGGATCTACGTAGGATGGATGATTGTGACTCTCGATTCCAAACGTCACGTACGTCTCGGTATAGTCACTCGCGTCCCGGTGTCGAGCGGGTGTGGTTGCGGCTTCTGGTGTTGGAAGCGCCACGACAGCTGCATCATCTCCGGGACCCACGACCACCTGTTCGCCGTCGGCCTCGAACGCATCTAACAACGGCTGTGAAGATCGGTACGCACAGTGTTCACTCCAGAGGTTCTCGAACAGCGCTGCCTCGGCCGTCGTTAGCTCCCGGCCGAGTTCTTTACTAATCAGTGTCTCGTCGGGGTCCGGGAGGCTCATATAACTCAGTCATGAGATACTGGCGGCTTACCTCTTTTCATCGACGGGACCGTTCGGCTAACCTGACTGCCGGTGCGGGGTAGCTTACGACAGCCGATGGCCCAACCGAGGCTGCTTGACATCCTCCTCCGCGTGACCGCGGCCGAATCCCACGCCACCGCTGGGTTGGGAGTGTCAGGGTTGCAGACTCCCAAGCCATCACTCCGTTGAATCGGTGAGTGACCGGTCGATGGGCAGTCTCTTGGGAGTGGCCACCCTGGGACTCCTCTCCGTTGTCGTGTTCGGACACCCAGTGTTGTGTTGGCCACAGGGAGTCCAACAGACTTCGACGGACTCGGAGTGACTTTCTCTGTAAGTATTTGCCCGATGCTTGGTGTGTGATTCCCACATCGGGCCACACTCTGTTTCCAGTCTGGGCGGACACTCGAACCGCCAGTTGTCGGGCACTCGGCTACACTGGGATCGTCCCCAGTGCGCCGATGCTTGCAGAGACGGTGTTTTGGAACAACAACGGTCGGGAATTGCCGCTGTGACGGCGCGTATCCACGCCGTGAACGACGTGGGAGTGCGCCTATTCCACCTATAGTAAGCCTCGGGACGACGAACCTGAATCGGGCGAGACGCCGAATCGTAGGTAGCTACTGCCTGCAGGGAATGCACAGGAGAATCGAGACAATCTCCACTCTCATTTCGGGCGAATACGGACCACGTCTCTTTTTATACCGGCCGGGTAACATCCGAGCGTGCAATCGGTCGAGCTTCACACCCATTCGGAGCTTTCCCACGACGGGCGAGATCCGGTGGAATTACTCGTCGAACAGGCGGTTGCAGTGGGGCTCGACGCGCTGGCAGTGACCGACCACGACGCAATCGACGCGAGTCGACGGGCGGCCGCACTGGCAAGCGATCACGGGCTTGTCGGGATCGTCGGCATGGAGGTCACGAGCGCGGCAGGACACATTTTAGCGCTCGGTATCGACTCACCGATCGATTCGGGCCAGGAGTACCGTGAAACGCTGGCACAGATCCACGAGGATGGCGGGATCGCAATTGTTCCACATCCGTTTCAGAAGTCACGTCACGGCGTCGCACCCCACGTGAGCGATACAGACCTGGAAGCCGCCGACGCTGTCGAGGTGTACAATTCGCGGCTGCTCACGGGCCGATCGAATCGGAGAGCGGATCGATTCGCCACTGCTCACAAAATTCCGAAGACGGCTGGCAGCGATGCACATATCTCGGAGATGGTCGGGCAAGCAGTCACAGAAGTAGGGACGGACGAAGCGAGTGTCGAAGCGATTCTGGAAGCGATCACGGCGGGTCGAACAAGTGTCATTGGCCAACGGACGCCGTGGCGGATTTCGTTCCAACAAGCAGCAGGTGGGGCAAAGCGGCGGATCCTTCGCCGTCTCGCCAACTGGCGGTGACTGGGATGACTGGGTCTCCAACCAACGACATCAGAGGATGTCCCTCAGACACGATACGACAGGCGATTGCCGACGGGCAGGTGCTCCCGGGGGTTCTCGAGGAGGACACAGTTGCAGACGAACCCACCGTCTTCCAGGGATACGCTGGTGTACTCTCGGCGGACCAACACAATGGAGCCCCGCGGCTCGTACGGGACGTACTCGGGCGAGAACCACTGTTTCGCGACGGTGTGACAGTGCCGTCTGGCGAGTCAAGCTTAGAGACGACGGATGGCTCAGATATCGGGGCGTGGGCACGCGATCCGCGCGAGTTGGTTCACCCGGTACGATACCCCCCGGGCATGATCAGCACTCCGACTGGCCAGACCGATCTGCTGACACTCCCAGACCCGGGTCCGGCGGACCCGACCACTGCGTTACACGAAGTGGATCGAGCTGTCGAGACAGTCTTTGGGCCGACCGAGCAGAGCCGAGACTCTGGCGACGGCGAGACTAACCCGGCGAACTCGGCTGCAGTCGACGCGATTGCGTTTTCTGGCGGAGTGGATTCGACACTCATAGCGGCTACCCATCCGAAGGCGACGTTATACGTTGGTGGGTTCGAGGGTTCACACGATCGGGAGGCGGCTGAAGACGTGGCAGCGGCGATGGGACGAGACCTCCGGGTGGTGGAGTTCACACACGAGACAGTTCTCAAGGCAGTCCCGCAGGTCGTGGCGGCTACGGGCAAGACAAATCCCATGGACGTTGGGATTGCAGTCCCACTGTATCTGGTCGCCCAGGCGGCGGCGTCAGACGGGGTCGACACTCTCGGAGTCGGGCAAGGGGCCGACGAACTGTTCGGTGGGTACGCGAAGATGGCCGACCCGGCGACAGATTCTCGTCTTGAGTCGGAGACCGTCCGAGACGCACAGCGGGAAGTCATTGCAGGGCTTCCGGCCCAACTTGAGCGGGACGTACTGACGCTTCGAGCTGCCGGCGTCGAACCATGGACCCCGTTTCTCGACGATCGGGTGATCGACGCAGCATTGCGTCTCCCCGGACAGTTACTCGCGACACAGCAGCTCAGTAAGGTCGCGTTGCGACGGGTAGCCGCCGAGTACGTGCCCCGGATGGCCCGTGACGCTGACAAAAAAGCCGTTCAGTACGGGAGTTATGTTTCCAGAGAGCTAGACCGGCTGGCGCGACAAGACGGATACAAAAAACGGATAGACGACCATGTCGGCAAATACATTCGATCGATCGTCTCCGATGCGGGTGTTGATCCCCCGACAGTCCGGGACTCCCTATCAACACCCCACGAGTGACCTCGTTGGTCTGCGAGTGGCCATGCGAGAAGACTAGTCTCTTAGAGAGCGCGCTGGCTGAGATGGGACGACTGCAATCTCTGGCACCGGGAGCGGCTGACAGTCGTCTCGCCAGGCCGACACACGTGGCCTGACTGGGCTGATAATGTGGATTTCCGGGATACTACGGTGAACGCACGCCCTCCCACGGAGCCGTGAGCGTCCGTGCTGGTCTCGCCGTGAGCCGGATCCAGGGTGAAGTCCCTCGCAAGCCCCGAGGCTTCCGTGTGTAGGGCCGCACTGCACCAGCAACGGACTGTAATTGCCCTCGACCGTTTGTGTGAGGAGTCGGCTGGAATTCACACCCGAACACACCGATGTGCCCGTGGAGGTCGCTCCACCACGACCCGACAACCCCCGTCGCACCGCCAGCGGCGGGTCTTGAGAGGTGCCACGTTTCCACACTGTCGAGCGACTGTTTCATACTGAGGTCTTTAATATCCGTCACAGCCGCTCTCTCCTGCTGTGTCACGTGGGTTGGTGAATCCTTCGACGGCCTTCACCCTCGGGGGCATCCGTCGAGAATCGCCGATTCTCGTCATCACTCCTCGGTGATTTCCGTCCGACCCCTCACACTCGGCCTGTTCCGCCTGTAGATTAACCGGCACCCTAGGGAGTCTTCGTCTGTCT
>JAQCMZ010000041.1 GCA_028274825.1 Haloferacaceae archaeon | reverse complement strand
CGGGATTGTGGTCACTCGACGAACCTCTACATTCCGTTCGCTCAGTGAACGACACAGCCAGGTAGAGTTAGTGTCTTCTGTGTCTCCACACAGAAGTTCTTCCCCCACTGTGATAATCGCCGCATTCATACAGTGTCCTCAGGCCACCGAAGAATAAACTCGCCGGAACGACCCGAGCCAACTCACGGGAACGTGTCCTCTCGCCCGATATCGAATACCGTATCGTGAGAGGAGCCTGCCGATCCGTGTATCCCGTTTGTCGGGGGCTTCTCTCGACCGGGGCTGGTGATGGTCTCTGGTGCCGAATGAGCAGCAGACCTCACGCGTCCATCTGAGACCCCGGCGCATTCGCAAGACGAGCACCGATTCGCCCACAGCGGCCTGGAAAAATCACAGAGTGAGTCTCGCTTTTGTCCGATTTGACGCACCGTTACAGCTACATATCAATCGTTCGCAGTGGGATTTTCCCACTCCAAATACACTGCGTACCGAACCCATTCGAGCACCCATAGCTGAGGATGACGACGTGACTGTAGTATGCAGAACTGAAATGAGACTGCTCGCTGCCGGTGGGCTCAATGGCACTCTGAGTCAGCCACCCGGTGGCGAATCGTCATCGACATCATCATCGACCTCGACATCGAGGCCCATCTCTTGTCGTTGTTGTTTCAGGCTGTCGAGTCGGCGCTTGTAGTAGACAGCCCCACCCAGACCAATCAGGGCGGCAATAGAGATCACGATCGCAAACACGTACAGATCTCGCTGGAGATAAAATTGCACCACGACCGTCTCAGACGAGACATCCTCCCAGATGACGTGTTGTCTCCCGTTTTCAACCGTGGTTTCGTGGCCACGAGGGGCGACATTCCCGAACAGCCAGATGTCCACCCGCCGGTCCGGCGGTAACGCCACCTCGTAGGATCCCTCGACGTACGTCGGAAGGGTGAATCGCTTTGGGATGCTGTTCGCGTGGATTCCGATACGTCCGTCTTGGAGTCCATCGCCGAACCGAACGAATATCTCATCAGGGGTCTGTTCGATTTCTCCGCCGCGGTCGCGGAACTCCGATCCTGTGATTACTGTCCCGTTCGGGTACTGATAGCGGAACGCCTCGAGCGCGAGTGGCTCCTCAAGCCCGCGAAAACTCGTCCGGTACAAACGGAGTTCCTCAACCCCGGAGACATTGTACGTAGCGGTGAAGCTGGCGTCTGTGGAGACATCGATATACACGTCACTGTCAGTGTTCCACTCGTAAGCGACAGGAGGCTCCTGATCGAGCGTGTCGGCGGTCACCTCTCCACCACCGGTAACGTAATCAAGACAGCCTGCACCTGACACAAGCGCAATCACGCAGATTACACCGAGGACAACTCGCCGGTGCATCCTATACCACACAACGCATTGCGGCCGGGAGATAACTCCCGATCGCCGCCAGTAGTCCCGGCGGATCTGTGCCTTCCCGACAGACGATACTCTGTTCGAGGAGTCCGAGTCGCTCGACAGTGACGATATCGGTAGCGTGGCCCGCTCTATTCACGGTCGCGCGCACTTCCCCACGAGTGGCGGAGTTAACATTCACCCGGCCGGTGCCACGCTGCCAGTCGTAGAGTCGGTCACGTTCTGTGTCGGCCAGTCGCGGAGTCTCGTCTCCGACGAACTTCATCGGGAGGTGCTGGACCAGGCCGAATCGCTCGACGATCTGTTCTGGCGACCCTGGTCCCAGCCCCAATTCGTCTGTGGGAATCCGAACCTGGCGTCCGGCGTCGAGAACGAACCCATCACTGTCCCACGACTCGAGTGTGCCGACAGATCGGTCGGCCGGTTGCTCCGGGGTGATCTCTCCCCACTCCTCACAGAGCAGATTCGTCGAGATCGTCTCGTCGGGGCCCGTCAACTCGACTTTCACGAAGTCGTCATCTCGGATTGAGACGTCCGCATCGACATCCAATTCCCCGACAGTGTTGCCGACCAGCGAGGTCATCCCGTCCAGGGCTCGCTCTCGAGCGTTGCCCTGGACGTAGCATTTGGTTGCCAGAGCCACCATCAACCGGTTACGTCCACGTTCAGCTCGTCTCGGAGTTGGCCGATCCGGCCGTCCATCGCCGTTCGTAGTCGTTCGTTATCCATTGCCTCTAACGGAGAACTGCACTCTGGACACTCGAAGCCAAAGTCCATCGCCTCACCGAATTCAAACCGGAGCGAGCAGATCTCACACAGGTAAAACTCGTGTTCCCGTTCGTACGCCTCGCGGTCTTCGATCGCCTCTAGTAGCCGGTACATCTCCTCTTCGAGATTCTTCGGGATATTGTCGTAGTGGAACGTCCACAAGTACGTCAGCCAGCCAGAATCTTCGTCTCGAACCCGTCGGTACGAGGCGAGATCGTTCTCGTAAAGAATGAATAACGCACGGCGAACATCGTTCAATTCCAGCCCGAGATCCTCGGCTAACTCTTCGTCTGTCACTTCTCCGTCTGGAGGAGCCGCCGCGACCGGCATCCCGGTGGGGCCGACCAGTTCGTGAAGATACTTCTGAATCACGGGGTCGTTCAATAGATCCTCAAAAGCCATTACTACCAGTTCGGCCTGGAAGTTTTTTAAACATTGGGAACCGGCTTGTCTGCCACAACCGGTCGTGTAGTTGGTCTCAAAGCCCGTCGTGGTGTGGTCAGGCTGGCGCCTTTGGCTTCCTCCCACGCCTGACAGTGTGGGATTCCTCCGTCAGTCACCCACCAGGGCTGATGACTGCGCCTGTAACAGTGAGTTGATTGTCGGAATCGAACTCGAGACAGCCGGATTCGGTGGGGTATCACTGGCCAGGAATTACCCGAGACTCTGTCTCGGCACCAACAGCGATTAATACGGTATGATATCGAGGGCCCGGTGACTCGACAGCTTCGGCACTGTTATTTCCCCCTCGACAAATGGCGGTTGTATGCGACCGGTCGAGACCCTACGGTTCGGTTCCGGACTCGGTGCGTATGCGGCTGGAGTGGCGATACCAGCAATCGGAGTGCCGGTGGGACTCGGCTCGCTCGCGGCCCAGTTGGGAGTCAAGATTAGCCCGGAGATCCCAGGCTGGTGGGTAGTTTCCGTCGCTGCCAGTCTCGTCGTTTTGATCACCGTCGCGCCTC